>DAOVAG010000188.1 GCA_030671165.1 Candidatus Bathyarchaeota archaeon
TTTATGGGAATAAGAAGAATATGTATTGTAAAGAGAAAAGATTATCCAGAAGTTAGTAGGATCGAAGAGAACTTCAAGATCCGAGATGAAGGAGAGATATGTATAGCGATAGGTGGTGATGGTACATTCCTTGAAGCTGCAAGAAAGTTTGATATTCCAATTCTTCACATCAGAGGTGGAGAAAAGGAAAGTCTTGGTTTCCATGCAGATGTTACTCTTAAAGAAATAGATGGAATAATTAGGGAATTACAAAGCGACACGTATTCCATTAAAGAATACCCCAAACTACAAATAACGCATAAGAGCGGAGTTACTGATGCTGTTAACGATGCCATTTTCTTCCGAGGAAACCCAAAAAGTGTTCATTGCAAGATCTACAACTATGAAGAGAAAGGAAAGAAGGCTCTCATTTATCCAAGTGACATAAAGGGGGATGGTGTGATATTTTCAAGACAAATCGGTTCTACTGCGTATAATTTCTCTGCTCATGGTCCAATAATTTATGAAGTGGATGTTATTGCTATAACACCCATATCAGCAAATTTCAAATTTTCAATTATAAGCAATAAGAATTTCTATGTCAAAGTGACAAAGAATCTTGGCTCTCTTCAATGCGACGGAGTTGAGATAGATCAATTATCAAAAGGAGATGTATTTACAGTCAAACGTTCCAAAAAAGTAGTAAAAGTCATCAAACTTAAAAAGATGGAAGGTTTCTCAGAGAAACTTGCAAGACTCCTTAAATTCTAGAAAATATGAAAAAAAGTGAATCATTCTAAAATTTTACCATAAGGATATATTCTCATGTTAAAACTCTAAAAGGATAGATTTAGGTGAAATGTCGAGTTATCCTTTTGTAACACCTATGGGCGTTAAACGAGCAACTAGTGTAGCTATATTCAAATCATTACTTACCTTTGCAACGCGATCGATATCCTTGTAAGCTCCAGGTGCTTCTTCTGCAATAATGCGTCCACTTGCAGCTCTGATAAGGATTCCTTTTCTTTTTAAATCCTCCTCGACTTCATATCCTCTAAATTGCCTTGTAGCTGCTCTTCGACTTAAGATTCGACCAGCACCATGAGCTGTTGAACCGAAACTTAAATCTAGACATCTTGAGGAACCTACGAGGATGTAGGATGCAGTGCCCATCGATCCGGGGAGGAGGACTGGTTGACCTACTGAGCGATATGTTTTTGGGACATTTATATGTCCTGATGGTAGAGCTCTAGTAGCACCTTTTCGATGAACGTAAACTTTCCGATCATTACCATAGATGTTATGATTCTCTATTTTTGCCATATTATGGGCTACATCATAAATCAAATGAAGACCTAAAGTTTCAGGTGACTTGTGAAGAACATTCTGAAAAGTCTGTCTTACCCAGTGAGTTATCATCTGGCGGTTAGTCCAAGCATAATTGGCAGCACATGACATAGCAGCATAGTAATCCTCAGCCTCTTGACTATTCGCTGGAGCACATGCGAGTTCTCTATCGGGAAGTTCTATATGATACTTGCGAGATGCTCTTTCCATAACTTGGAGGTAATCGGAACAGACTTGGTGACCAAAACCTCGACTTCCAGTATGAATCATAACTGTAACTTGGCCCTCATATTCAACCCCGAATTGCTTAGCAACCTTCTCATCATATATCTTATCAACGAGTTGAATTTCAAGGAAATGATTACCTGAACCCAGGCTTCCTAACTGGGGTATTCCCCGTTTTTTAGCTAATTTCGAAACTTTTACCGGATCCGCTTGAGGCATGCATCCATTTTCTTCACATTTTGCAGAATCTTCATCCCATCCATAATCTTGACCTATTGCCCATTCCACGCCCTCAGACATAACTTTGTTCAATTCACTCGCAGTTAATCTAATCCGCCCACGGCTTCCCAAACCAGAAGGAATATACTTGAATAAAGTATCTAAAATGCGGGGTAATTCCGGGTATACATCTTTTCGAGTGAGATCCGTTCTCATTAAACGAACACCACAGTTGATATCATACCCTACACCACCTGGAGATATTACGCCCTCATCATAATCGAAGGCAGCGACACCACCAATAGGGAAACCGTAGCCTTGGTGACCATCGGGGAGTGTTATAGCATACTTATAGATGCCGGGTAGACAAGAAATGTTAATGCATTGTTGAAGAGTTCGATCTTGAGTGATTTTATTAAGAAGATGTTCATCTGCATAAATGCGTCCAGGAACTCTCATTTGAGACATGTGCTCTTTAGGGATTTCCCAAATGTTTGAATCAATTTTCTTTAAAGAAATCTTTGTTATGTTCCGCATTTTCCATCTCTCTGAGTTTATTATATTAGTATTTTTTCATTCATCTTCTCAGTTCTATCTGAGCCCATTGATGAGAATAGATCAAGTTATCACTTTAACTTAAAGTTATAATTCGTCTCTTTTAGTTGTTTTCAGAAAATTACAAAAAAAAGTAGATAGGAGTTAAAAGTAGATTTTTTCCTTTGTTATTCTCTAAGTTATCATCATGAAAGTTTGTTGGTAACTTTATGATGTAACGGCTGAAAGTTTTTTTGTGAATATTGTATAATATTACTGTTGGTCACAGATTCCGCCTCCAATAGTTATAGTTTTACCAGTTACGTAATCGGAAAGATCAGTAACGAGAAATTCTATTACTTTTGCACAGTCTTCGATCGTTCCTTCTCGTCTCAGAGGGATACTATCTGCCATGTGACTTCGGTCACCTAGTCGACCTGTTCGGATTATTGCTGGTGCGATGCAGTTAACATTGACATTATAGGGTCCAAGATCTTTCGCTAAAGTACGAGTATAATAAATGATCGCTGCTTTTGCGGTTCCATAAGGGAAGTATCT
>DAOVAG010000178.1 GCA_030671165.1 Candidatus Bathyarchaeota archaeon
GCTCAATCGTAGATACGGAACAAGTCTAGCCAAATTATTACCTACAATTCTTCAAAGTCAAGATTGGAGAGTAAAAGCCAAAATTCTCAGTCGAAGAAGGGAAGGACATCTCTTAAACCTTGAGCTGGATAGCCATAAACATGGTAAATATTTGGAATCTGTTGTGATACCCGAAGAAGAGGTCTACGACAGTCTGATTGAACAAGATTTTGCTAAACGCTTCAATCTTTTAGATACGGGCTGGACTTTGACACGAGAACCGGGCCCTATCCCTGTTGGGAGACATGTAATGATTCCTGACTTCCTCTTCAAGAAGGATAGTTTAAATATTTACTTAGAAATAGTCGGTTTCTGGACTCCACAATACCTTCAAAATAAAATTAAGAAACTTGGACTGGTAGATAGTATAGACATGATTGTGGCTGTAGATAAAAATTTAGCTTGCGAAAAATTAGAAAGACTCGGAGCAAAATTACGCATTATTTACTATCATAGAAGGGTTCCTCTAAAGCCTATATTATTATATTTACAAGAGAAGGAGAACCTTTTAGTTAACGAACAGATTATGTTCCTCCGCACGATACCTTTTTCTATCCAGAAGTCGGTCGTAGACACCAAGGAAATTGCAGACCAGCTCGGAGTATTAGAGGATGCTGTTAAAGAAATTCTTAAGGAACGACAAATCTTCGGATATGTACGTCTAGGAGACATGCTAATACAGCAATCGAAGCTTACAGAGATAAAAAAACGACTAGAAGCACAGCTAGAAGAACGAGAACTTAACCTTACACAAGCATCCCAGATAATTAACGATATCAGTGGGATAAACTCTACTTCTATCTTGGATACATTAGGCTTCAAGATAGAATGGTCTGGTATAGATCCCAGATCCGCCAAGATCAGGTTAAAGGAAAAAGGGACGAAAAAACCATTTTAATGTAATACTGAAATTTCTTTTAGACTAAAAGGGGATTTATCTTTTATCAACAATAAAGTTGATACAATCTGTTACTCTAACCCTTTTTTTCAAAAGAAACCATCTATGCCATAAATCTGAGGCTTACCCATTTTTTCTTTACATTTTCGACTTTTGAAGTACGATATCTTCCAATCTATAATTTCAATTAAACGGGTTTTATTGTTCTCTCTTTAGGTTTTGCTTTAATTTCTTTTGGTATGTCAAGTGTTCTAACAACATTTTGGGTTTGTATAATATATATTGGATTTCCATCTGGACTATATTTTTTTAATCGTTTTACTCCTCGTAAAACTAGTTTGACCTTCATTGTGGTTCCATCATTAAGTTTGTATATGTTCCATGTTTCTTGTTCCTCAGAGAAGTCGACATCAACACCTTCCATTAGATCTTTTTGAGTTATTCTCGGTGGAGCATTTTTACTCACTTTCCATCACCTCACTTGTGTTACTTTCACAAACGATTGATTTTTCCTTTATTAACTTAAACAATATTTCTTCAATAAAACAACGTTCTTAGATTGATTAATGTTTTTATAGTTTTTACAATATTAAGTGTTTCTTCTTACAACCTTAACTAAAACCCATTATACTCACGAAATACTTATTGTCTAATCTTCAGCATTAAACGTAAATACTCTCAACGTTAATCTAAAAGAGCAGAGATGATTACTTATGAAAAAACTGACTACCCCTCAATGTACACTATGTACCGTAAAGAATAGGATGTGTATTGTGAAGCATGGTGAAGGCCCAATTTTTTGTCCGACAAAAAAATACATAACTATTAAAAACGCTATCAAGGAATATGAAAAACCAGAAATACAGAAATTTGCTAATGTGGCTTCCATTCAAGAGGCTGAGTGCTACACTAATCGACACATCAAACCTTATGTTTTACATCCTGTCAAACCAAGAGTTCAGGAGATATATGAGTTCGCGAAAAAAATGTCTTATAAGAAGATAGGCGTTGCCTTCTGTATAGGCCTTCATTCTGAAGCCCGCGCCCTCTCTAATATTTTAAAGGTTCAAGGATTCAATGTTGTCTCAGTAATATGTAAGGTAGGGTGCACGCCAAAGGAAGTCATTGGAATTGAAGATGATGAAAAGATACGCATCGGCGAGTTCGAAACAATGTGCAGTCCAATAGTGCAAGCCATTCTCCTCAACGAGGAGAAGACCGACTTCAATATTTTAGTCGGTCTCTGTGTTGGACACGACTCTCTCTTCTTTAAATACAGTAAAGCCTTCACTACTGTACTAGTGGTCAAGGATAGAGTCCTTGCCCATAACCCCGTTGGAGCCCTATATACTACAGGAAGCTATTATGCTCGGTTAATGAAACCAGGAATCAATCTTGTAGAACCCAACGAATGAATAGCGGCGATGACATCTCCCTTTTTTCATCTTTTGGTAAACCCCTTAAAAGATCCTTTCCCTGTCTCTCTGAATTCAAAAGTCAAACTGGAAATGTGAACGTTAGACTCAACACTTTTAGAACATGGATTTATCCTTGGAGGCTCTGAATAATAGTTTTTTATTATTTTTCCATCTGAATGTATCGTTAATCAACATCAATCTCAGATTATGAAAAATCTATGTACACTACCCAGAAAGTTCATACTGCTTAATCTGGTTTAATAATCTTTTAGTTTGAGGAATTTATGAATTCTTTGTGCCAAGGACCTACTCACTAACTTTGTCTGGGCTATCTCTTCTACTGAGGCATTTCTCAGTTTTTCTATATTACCAAATCTATTTAACAATTCTTTTCTTCTAATTCCACCTATTCCTGAGATCTCCGTTAATAATGATTTTTTTATCTTCTTTATGAGTTTTAGTGCTCTCGAATCCTCTGTGAGATCCAGTGGATGCATCTTACCTTGAACAAATAATTCTTCTTTTTTCTTTGCAATAGATATAACTGGCAAATCAAAATCTAACAATTCTAGTTCCTCAACAGCGCTCCGTAAGTGTCCGACCCCTCCATCAATTAATAGTAGATTTGGCCGTATTTTTCTCTCACTC
>DAOVAG010000083.1 GCA_030671165.1 Candidatus Bathyarchaeota archaeon
GATTACCTTAATCGGAAGTATCATCTATCTTATCAAAAAAAGTTCAAAATGGGATATGCTTGCTGAAGCCTCAGCAAAACTTGGAATAGTCTTCTGCATCGTAGCATTACTCTCCGGCTCAATCTGGGCCAATATGACTTGGGGGTCTTACTGGAATTGGGACCCCAGGGAAACGACCACCCTGATTCTTCTAATAACATATATTGCATATTTATCGTTCAGAATGGCTATAGATGATAGAGATAAAAAGGCTAGGTTGAGTTCTGTGTTAGGAATCTTAGGTTTCATAAGTGTTCCTCTCAGCTATGTATCAGTAGAGTTATTTACACTTCATCCAGGAGGAGGAGCTCCCCTATCAAAGCTAAATTTGACTTCTCCAATGATGACTACGCTGATGATTGCATTAATCGGAGTGTCTATGATATACTTGTTCTTATTGAAGCGTACATTAGATTTAATGAAGATTGAATCGAAATTGATAAAAATCCGCTATGAGGGGGGTGAGATTTGATGAGTGCGATGGAAAGTGTACTTTCTGTGTCTATTGTATTTTGGTCAGCCATATTTGTTTACATAGTTTGGATTGATCGTAAAATCTCTTCCCTGAAAAAGATGGTAGAATCATTACAAAATAAGGACTGATATATGTTTACGAAAAGAAGGATTTTAACAATATCCGGCGTTATTGTTATCATATTATGTGTCGCCCTTATTTTATTTAACGCCCTAGGATTTGTTGATCGTTACCGTAGTGTCTCAGAGGTCACAGAGGATACAATAAACTTCATGAATAGACATATCCAGATTATAGGAAACATCACAACAGGGTCTATTCAGATACTCGGTCAAGATATATCTTTTCAGATAACTGATGGAACATCCGTATTGGACGTGACTTATTCTGGAGCTACACCTCAAAACTTTGTGGATAGTGTTGAGGTAGTGATAGCTGGAACTTTAATTTCGGAGAACAATTTTAAAGCAACTGAAATTCTAACAAAGTGTCCGTCTAAGTATGAACAATGATATCTTTCATGTTATCGTAAAAGTTGTATATCCAGTTTAATCGAGAAATATGCTCAAGGAATTAATCAGAGAATATATATTCGAAAAGTAAAATTGATGTAACCAATAATGCAATTAATGATAGAGATATAATTCTAAGTTCAGGTAGGGCAAAGGAAAACGTAAGTCCGTAGACGAGATTTTTCGTTAAAATTACGGAAGGAATGAACACGGGAAGTACAAGGGGGAATGTTAATAGTGGGATTAGAATGGTTCTTGACTCAGTATACATTGTCAATCCAGAAACTGTTGCACCCACAATAGCTAAGTCAAGAGTTCCTAAAGCAAAGACTAATACAACAAAGAGTGGATTGGAATTGAATGAGTATCTAAACAAAACTGTGCTTAAAGGAACGACGAATAGCTCAACTACACTCATGAGAAGAAAACCATATATAACTTTTCCAATGAGTATGGTTTGGCTGGATGTGGGAAGCACTCGTAACCCGTTAATAGTTCCTTGTTCCATCTCTCTAGCAAAGACCGTATAAAAACCAAGCATCCCTGTGAATAGGAAGATAATCCAAAGTAAAGCTGGAAGAATCTCATTTGCATACGGAGAGAAGGGGCCTATTGAAAAACTGGACATTAACACCGAAATAAAAGCAAAGGTAATCATAGAAAAAACTTCATATTTCCTCCTAAATTCTAACTGTATGTCTTTCAAAGTAATATAGAAAACATGCGTTAAGTTACTCAATACTTCATCCTTCAAAGTCTAATGCACCTCAAGAACGCTTGAATAAAAACTTGACCACATGATCAATAAAAGGAATTAGTTTTTCTTCCAATGAAAGAGACACCGATAACTTAGATATCTTATTTTGTACAATATTATTTGCGGTATAAACATGTTTTAACTGTCTATTGGATTGAGCTGTAAATTATGGTCTCTGCAAGTTCAATTCCATAATCCCCTATACGTCCTATTCGATCCACTATCTGAATGATATGGCACATAGTTTCACATGGGACTCCTTCTTTACGGGCTTCAGCTAACTTCGTAGTAAGTTTTAATGATTCTGCATTAAAATCAGACTGTACATCACTAACGGAGAAATTTAACGGACTATTATTGAGGAAGGCAGTAGCAGATTTATCGTAGATATCGAGTGCTTTTTCCCCAAATACCCTTATCAGTAATGTAATTTCAGAAGGTATAGGATAATTTCTTAAAGCAATTATGTTTTTCAATATTCGCTCGACATTTTTAGCTACACGAATAATTATCTGACTTGTAGTAAGAGCATCCAAACAATCTATGGGCTCCATGTTCAATCTTCGAAGGACATCACTTCTCAAAAGTGAACTCCTAAGTTGACGTAGAATAAGATAATAAAAACGTGTTAAATCGATACGCATTTTAAGAATGTTTTTAGCCATCTTATCATCGGAAGTCATTAAAGCTTTCAGAGCACTATTAAACATTGAGAAAGCTAATGCATGAGTTCTCTCCAAACCTTTTTTAATCGGCAATTCTGATGGATCCAATAAACTCTGGATGGATACTTCTTCAGATGTTAATTCCATGATGTTTAAACCAATTAATTTTCCTATACTCCCTCTGATGATATTATGATGATGCGAGGTAAAGAGTCCATTAGTCGCTTGTAGTTTAATATGAGAATACCCATCTATGTATTGTGCAATGATCTTTCTCTCAAGATCATCAACATTTGATATGTCTATAGAGATTTCAATTTCACTCAAACCTCTACCTACAAGGTTACGAGGGGACAAAGATAAAGTACCGTCCTTTTCCAGATATACACTTAACTTGTCTCCTTTTTTCAACTGGATGGATTCCGTCCAAGTTTTAGGAAGGGACATTACTAGAGTGGAATCACCTAGCTTGTAAACACTTCTTATCTTTTCTTCTACTACCACTGTTTCCCACCAACATTCTATAGTTTATATATTTTATAGTATAAATAGTTTATATATTCTGATGCATTTGTTAATAAAAAAGTAGATAATATTTAAAATAATATAAAACTCATATTGATTGAGATAAATAGTCGTGACATTTTATATAATACATTTAAGAGCGAATTTAAATCCTTGAACGAAAAGACATAGTATTTTCAAAATTTTTTAATCTCTTCTTTCAAAGATAGCCTTTACACTAGCACTGGTTATATCTGAACTCTTGAATACTTGGCGCATTCTTCCTTCCACTAAAATTCCCCCTCTATCGCAAATACTCCTAGCAAGAGCTATATCATGAGTAGAAATCACAATCGTCTTACCCTCGCGCATATTTCCAATGAATTCTTTGAGAATATTAGCGCTTAACACATCTAAGCTAGAGAATGGCTCATCTAATAATAAGATCGTTGGATCATGTATGAGAGTTCTCACAAGGTCAAAGCGCTTCTGGAGACCACGTGATAAATTCTTGATAGGTTCATGTTTCCAACGTGTGATCTTTAATAACTTTAGAAGTTCATTTATCCGTCCTTGGAGTTTTCCTTTAGATGATAAATTATAGAATTGTGAATAAAATCGGATATTTTCCACACCAGTGAGATCTCTATAAAGAAAGGAATCGTGAGCTAAATATCCTATCATTTGACGAATTTCTCGTCCATTCATTTTGAGGTCCTGCCCATATATGTTTATTTTTCCAGAAGTAGGTGAAACTAATGTACCGAGAATTTTCAACAATGTGGTTTTCCCGGATCCATTAGGACCAAGAAGAACAAAAACTTCACCTTGAAGAATTTGTAAAGATACATCTCTTAATGCATAAGTGTATCCATACCTCTTTGAGAGATTCTCTATATCAATCGATGTTTCATCAGTCAATGAATGAACCCTTCGAAATCTTAAGCATTGTTATTTAAAAATATTAGAGTTATCTAAAGATTTATCGCTAAATTTTTAGATGTAATTTATAGTATACTAGCTTTCATTTCGCATATTCAAGTTTATCTAGAGAATTTTGTGTAAAATTAAAGATTAGTATTTTAAACTAGAGTTGTATGGCTATCAATTAATTAAAATAGGTGAATATATCGGCCAAAAGATTGTGGTAGATATGTTTGATTACGCTTTTATTTTGCTTTATGGATTACTCGTTCAATGGCTGAGACAGTTTGTTGATAATATGAGTTAATCCAATGTTCTGGGTAAAAAGATGCACTGCTTATCTTCACATTTAGATCCTTGTATTTTAATCGTGTTTCATATTTTTTGTTCCAATTTGGTAAATCCTTGATTCCATATGCTTGTCTAAGTTTGACCAGCACATCGACAGAATCTCCTGGAAACTCATATGGAATATCAATGACATATTTAAATCCTTGAGAAGAAACAAGGTCTAAAGCTTGAATTGGATCCATCATTTTATGATCAGGATTGTATTTTTTCTCCAAGAATTGACCAAAGATCTGCAGAACGATAAGTTCACCACCCCAATTAATCTCTCTCAAGATCGCTTCTTTGGCACTTTTAAAAACTTTATTTACATTCTTATGATAGCAATCATTTGCAGCTTCATATTTTCCGAGTTTAGTAGTGGGAAAACCATGGTTAGAGAGAAACACAGCGACTTTTTCATTTTTTGGCAGTTTATCTAATTCGTCTTTTATTTTAAGTATAATTCCGTCATTAAAAACTGGGATTCCTCCCAGCTGATCTGCATAAACAATTGGAATTTGGATTCCCAGTTCATGTAAAGCATGGTTAACGTGCTTTCGAAGATGAAATGTTGACATGGAATCAGTTGTTACTGAAAAATGTTCGGAGACGACTAAATGGGTTATCTTATCCTCTTTTACAAGTTTTTTAACTACGGTTTCAGGTGTCTGGTTTTTCCATTGAGGAAAAGGATCGATACCATAGGCGA
>DAOVAG010000168.1 GCA_030671165.1 Candidatus Bathyarchaeota archaeon
ACTCTAACTCTTTTTAGTTTTGTACCATCAAAATATAATTTCCCTCTTGCTGAGCGTTTAGAACCATAACCCTTCTTTGAATGTGGAACTGTTAGAAGCGTTGTCCGTTTCTTCAAGCTTCTTCCCATACATCGATATAACTCTTCAATCGACTTGTAGTCTTTATGACTTTCTCCTATGATGTAGTGTAATAAATTATCGGATGTCTCTTTTTCTAAAACAGACAATGGCATTCGCAGGGAAGGAAGAGCAAGATCAATTCCGAAGGACTCTGATAAATTTTCTATCTGTTCATATTTTACAGCATCCACCATATCCATGTAACTGTTGTTACATGTTTTAAGATGACGCTCTATCAATTCGGCTTCACTTTTAGAAATGAGGGAGCCCTCATACTTCTGCATAAATTTCTGATCTATTTTCAATTCTTCAGTCTTTACTGATGCAGATGGAAAAGCGCTTTGTCCACTTTTTACTATCGACTCTTTAAGCGGATTCATAGAGTACCTATCAGGTTCTACATCATCAGTGTTAAGTAAGAAGGAAACAATCTTCCCTGAAGAGGGCTTACTTAACCGCTCACACATCTCTTTTATATCTCCTTTAGTAACTTTTTTATTTCCATAATGATCAAAGTAATTGCCACTGACTTCAATCAACCTGGCGGCGATGATTCCTTGAACCTCTTCTACCGTTAACTGTGGGTTTGAGTATTCAACTGAGGATCTTAAAAAGAAGTGTTCACCATGCAACTCTCTTTTCATCAATTTATTGTTCTTAATGTAGAAGAATCTAATTTTCCTTCCTTTTTCTCTCTTGAATTTATCAAGTTCGCCAATGATTTTTTCAATTACTCCCATTGACGTTTCAAGAAAACCTTCAAGTATTCTTCGATTTATATTTGAAGACAACGAAATCAACCCCTTTCCAAAGATTCTGCCATATAAATATAATTCTTCTCACTGTATTTTCCGTAAAACATCCTCGCTACGGGAAAAGATTCGCTTAACCCCCATTCCGTTAATTTGTTTAGTAATATTGTCTCCTTTTTGGGGATACACATAGAGACTTTGCACCCTTGTAGTTGGTTCAGAATGTTTTTAATAAGCTCTGCAGCTATATCATCACATTTTTCTTGACATACTAACGGTCCTATCTCAGCTATCCCACCGTATCTTCTGGCAATGATGAACCCTAATATTTTTCTATCATCTAGGGCGATTTGACACACGTTCTCTTTGTCTAGAAAAATAGGTTTTAATAATTTTCTTCGAGAAGCACCGAAGCACAGATGATCAAAATCGATAATTTTTCCAAAGTCATCCTCCACTGCTTTTCTTGTACAATCTTTAATTGGCAGAGAAACCGCAGTGCCTTTTAAATAGACGAATTCCGAATCATATTCAAATCCCAACTTTTGATAAAACGGGACTTTAGGAATGTATGCATACAAACCAACAGTCTCTACCCTTCTCTTTTCTAAGTATTCAAGTGCATGTCTAACCAAGAGCGATCCGATTCCTCTTCCTCTATAATTTTCGCTGACTATCACATTCCCCAACCAACCAAGTTTATCAAAATGGATAGTTGTCGCTATTCCAATTCTTTTTGCATCATCAAAAGTGATGAAGCATCCATCTGGTTCCAGCTTCATCATATACTTGAAATCTTCTTCTACTAGATCCCACTTCATTGTGTTTGTCAGATTAACTGCAAATTTTAAGTCGTCCAATAAAATCTTTCTTATATCAAACATTCTCTCCCCGTCCATTTATCAGCTCTTGAAAGTCCTATCTCAATCGATGAATAATTATTATATGTTAAAACTTTAGTTGTATTTTCTTTCGTTTCTCTAAGGTCTTACACCGTTCAAGTGTTGCCTTTACGATTAACGGTAGGGCTATAGTAGCGTCACAATAACACGTTACATACTCTCCTTCTGGCTTCTCCTTTCCCCAACTAAGCCCCTCTTTAAACGTACATCCAGAAAGTCCACCCCATTGTGGACTATCTGTAGTGATTTGAAAGCCATAGTCATGACTAGCGTCTGGTATTCCGAAAAGGTCTTGAAGGTAGGCTGTCTGCTGGATGTAGTTTTTAGGAACTCCTCCACCTACATATATCACTCCAGTCTTCGATGCAGCTCTCTTGATTTGAAATATTTCATAGTTATCCTTTATCTCATCAACTATGAGGGGTTTCACATTTTTTTCTACAAATTTTATATGATGCTGAGTTAGAGCCAGTCCCAATGAACTATCGTTTAGGGCTGGTACGAAGATTGGGACACCATTTTTCCACCCATTCCAGATTATGGAATCTTTTTTGTCTTTTATTGAGCTTTTTGCGTCGATGAATTCACCAAGATTGTTGAGAAAGAACCTTGATGAGATAGGATCAACATGTTTCTCAGCAAGTCTATCGGCTAACCTCATCACTATGTTATCAAACCTTCTAAATTCTGACTCATCAGCATAAGTATCATAGATCCGATCGATGCTTTCCTCCCGTAAAATTATATCATTAGCATCAGGAGAGCCGATGTAATGATGCCCTCCTAAACCCTCAACTAGATCATGATACATATTAGCTCCTGTACTGACAATGACGTCAACCATTTTTCTCTTTATCATCGTCGATATTACACCTTTCATCCCTGCAGGAACCATGGCACCAGCTAAACCTAGAAAAATGGTAGGTCTATTCTGATCCTCCAACATTTCCACAAAAACGTTAGCACATTTTGCTAAGGTACGTGATTGAAAAGAGGTCCAATTAAAAGCTTCTAATAAATCTGAAACCGTCTGTATCTTTTCCAGATCAATCGGTTTGATCGTTTCTCTTAAATAATTATGCTTTATCTACCATACCCCCAAACTTTCTTTAGATCGGTAACGTTATCCTCTTTTTATGAATTAAACCTTATTAATAATTTAGTTTCCGGTTTGTCTTTCAACCAAAGTACTGTTTAAACATATTAGAAGGTTTAATGCTACTCCTCCGTCATCTCCCTTTATGACTTTCTACTCTTGTCCTGAATTTTTTATATATACAGTGTTTGAATAAAACATTCATATGCGATGTTATGGTGTATTCACTAATACGGGGTTAT
>DAOVAG010000071.1 GCA_030671165.1 Candidatus Bathyarchaeota archaeon
AGCTTGATGTCCCATTAAAGCTTCAGTTTCATCTCGACCGAAACGACCAACTCTCAATCGAAAGAATTTTCTGAGATTATGCGGTCTCATCGTAACTCGATTCGTCTTAGAATCAATCTCCAATAGCTTAGCTTTACCTAGTGCATTATGCCACATTTGAGTGAAATTGAGATGCGTGAATGGAAATAAATTATCTGTCTTGCTTTTTCTAAACTTTTTTTGCGTTCTTTTACTGGCTCTCTCCAAGTATTGATCTCTATATGAGAGCCATTCTTCTACTGCCTCTTTGGCTTCAGGTGAGATGAAAGTGATGCGTCTTTTCCCTGTTTTGGTATATTCAGCGCGGATTTTAATTCGGGCTGGATCACGATTAAGTTCTATTTCGCTTAGCTTGATCTTGAGTGATTCCCCGATGCGCATACCACTTGAAGATAGAACTAAGGCTAATGCTTTACCTTGAACTGGGAGATATTCAATCACTCTCTTAAGCTCTTCATTAGAGGGAATTTTCTCTTCAGAAATAGCTTCGGTCACTTTACCATTAAGATTCTTGAAAAACCGTTTTGGAAAATTGATTCCATTTTCATCTAAAAAGACTCGAATTGAATTCAATCGATTACTTATTGTCGTCGGTGCTTTGCTCTTTAAGCTATCTTTGAAAAGGAGCATATCGTTGCGATAATCTCTAGCCTCCGCGAAATACCTCTCCGATAAGAGATCCAAATTCTCTCCTTTTAATTTTGGATAGATCACCTCAAAAAACGTTTTTAAACCCGTCATGTAATTTTTCTTTGTACTCTCGCTCTCGTATTGTCGAAGGAAACCACTTACATTGATTGTTCCCTTATCACCCATCTCAATAACGCTCAGATAACAGTAAGGTGACTCATAATATAAATAGATCTAGAAGTATACGTTATAATAATGATACATATTAGATGAATTATGGTGTACAAGTAAGATTGGGCACTAAAACACTTGGAGTCTTCCCAATAAATGAGAGCCGTATATCTGATCCAATTTCTATCTCCTTTAAGGCATTATATACATTTCCAGCTATCATGACTGGACTTAACGGATGAACCACTGTTTTATTTTTTATATAAAATGCATTAGATGCGACTACACTAAAGTCACCTGAAATAAAGTTTGAGTGTCCAACCCCCATAAGTGAATATTTTACGAGTATTCCCTCATCAATTGTCGATAGAATATCATCACGAGATTTATTACCAGGGAGGATTGAGTAATTTATGGGGGATATTCCTGGGAGTTGAAGATATCCTTCACCTCCTCTAGCAGCGTTTCCAGTACTTGTTTTTCCTTCCTGAAGCGCGGTGTAACTGTTATGTAAGTAGTTTTTTAGGACTCCTTTCTCTATTACAGGTTTTACTGTTGTTGGTATTCCTTCTGCATCATATTTTACTGTGTTCAGTCCGTCACTCATCCATGAATCATCTATTACTGTGAGGTTTTTCCAAGCAATTTTTTCATCTAATTTATCACATAAAGCACTTCTTTTCTCTTGGACAGCTCTCGCTGAGAGACCGTATGATAGTAGAGAGAGAAGGATTGATGAAGTATAGTTATCAAATAATACTGGAAGTCTCTTTGTTTCTTCCAATCTTTTAGCTCCCAAAGAATTAATAGCTCTCTTTGCAGCTATTTCACCTACGCCTGAAAAGTCAAAAAGTCTTCTACTTGATATTGATTCATAACCTGTCCTTTCTTCACCGCCCTCAACGGCTTTACAGTATATTCCACCACCAATACCTGTTCCAGAATCACCAATATTTATCCCTCGACTATTAGCAACAGCAAAATGGTTGACACCAACACCTATCCCACCAGAGACAAAAGTTATCTGTTGACTAATATCTTCTGCTTCTTTTACGATAATTGAGGCTTTTGTCATCAAGTCACTCCCAGTTAGACCTAACATGTTGTCATCAAAATAACCGCTCTTACTAGATCTCTTCACAGGGTCAGGGAGATGGAGAAAGTTTGAATCTGCAGGTCTAATCCTCGCGATTTTAATAGCATCGTGAGCTGCTTTGAAAACTTTTTGTTCATCGATACTACTTACAGCAGCGAAGCCAACCCGTTTTCCTAGAACTACGCGTACACCTAAACCTGCGGTTTCGCCTTCACTCAGGTTTATCAAACCACCTTGAATAGAACTATTTATACTTCGTGTCCGAGAAATGTAGGCTTCTGCCTCTTCAGCACCGTAAACTTCTGCTTTTTTTACGACTCTTTCAGCAAGAGAGATTAAATTATCGAGATCAATCATTACCACACAGTTCACCGCCTAACCTTGTTCTCCTCCAAAAGTAGCTTCTTTCAAAAGTAAATGCGGTCCACCGATTCCAACGGGGAGTGGAGATTGACCACCCTTACCACATCCACCAAAATAACTAGAGTAAACCTTCAAGTCTTTACATCTACCTATAACATTTTTAAGGAAATCAAAAATGTGTCCTCTAATAGCAACGTCTCTAAAAGCGTATTTTGGTTCGCCTCCTTCAACCCAATAACCACATATGGCTTTAAACAGGAAAGTTCCATCTAATGCCACTTGACCTCCAGATGTATTACAGACGTACACACCATCTCTGAGAAGTTCTAAACCTTCCTCCACAGTGAGGTCTCCAGGGGTAAAATATGTATTACGCATTCTACATATTGGTTCAAAACTGAAATCAACAGCTCGTCCATTCCCTGTAGGCTCAGCGTTTACAGCTCCTGCAGTTCCTCTCAAATGTAAGTAATTCTCGAGGACTCCTTGATTTAATAACGTCACAGGTCTAGTTTCAACGCCTTCATCATCGAAGGGTAAAGTAAATCCTGGATATAGAGAGTGATTGACGACTCCTTCATCAATAATAGTTGCATATTCGCTTCCAAGCTTCTGGTTCAACTTTCCGCTAAGTGGGCTTCCACCGGTCATAATGAAATCGTACTCGGAAAGATGACCAAAAGATTCGTGAGCCATAACTCCACCCAATTTATTATCTATTAAAGCTCGAAATTTTCCCGCTGGAGGTTTTTTTCCCGCCAGTTTCTCAGCGGCCCATTTCGCAGCATTCTGACCCAGTCTTTCAGGTGCATATTCCTCCCTGAAGACCTCAAGACCGAGTGATCCGCCATGCCAATCGCGGGCATTCGTTAATAAATCTCCTCTTTTTAAGACCACGGTCACACCCATACTTACAAGTAATACTTCACGGTTAATATCAGCGGATTCGGAGTTTAGAAAATATTTACGTCCATATGCTTCACCATATCTTGCTTGTGTAGTCATTACATCGACACCATCACCCTTGGCAGACTGTTCTCCACGGTGAAGCATCTCCTTTTTTTCCTCAAATTCAACGTTGATTGGATGCTTCTTAACACTAAGGGAGTGTTTACACTGGATTGGATCGTACTTTGCAGGTTTTAATTTTAGTTTTGCAAAAGAACTAGCTACCTTGGCTGCTTTAACAGCGTTTTGAACCATCATTTTGATCGATTTCTTTGTAAGTAATGTCGTAAAAGAATACCCTGTTGCACCAGTATTATAGGCTCTAATCCCGATTCCAACTCTTCTGAAAACTCTAGTGTCCTTCAGATTCATCTTCTCAGAAATAATTGTAGTGTGTGCAATATCTTCTCCTCGCACTTCGATCAGATCAACATTAGATCGTTCACCAATCTTTAAAGCATAATTCATAAAATCATATGTACTTAAAGTCAAAAAAACAATCCTACCTTCAGATATAATTTATTCATCTTGATTTAATTGACATCATTAAGATAAAGGTTCTATACAATTTGTACTCAAAATCTTAATTTATATAAAGCGAACACTAAGAAGAATTACTTTTCAGGTATATTTCACACAAAGATTGTTAATAAAGAGTTTACCCAACGTCTATCTTATTAAATTCGAATTTATATTAGATAAAGTCTTTATCTTTCAGAGGATATGATGTACCAAAAGTAGGAAAAAACATGAAAGCTTCAAAACTTTACACCACTAGTGTCATAATTTTATCAATGTCAGCACTAGTTGAAAATTTAGCTTACGCTTTACCTATGTCATATTTTCCACAGTATATTCAAATTTTAGGAGGTCCAATCGCATACATTGGATTTTTTACCGCAGCTTTTACAATGGCAAATGCTCTGCTCTCCCAAAAATTTGGGAGTATATCAGATCGAATTGGAAGAAAAAGACTCATTGCAATGGGTTTAATAATGGACATTTTTTTAGGTTCATTGACGGGAATTATCTGGGATTGGTCATTACTACTGATAATAAGATTGTTAAATGGTATAGCAACCGCAGCTGTAGTTGCTCCAGCTGAAGCGTCGTTAGTAGATCAAGTTCCTAAAAAGAGAATAGGTGAAGCTATAGGATTTTATTTAACAATGAGTATGATTGGATTTAACTTAGGTCCTGTCTTTGGAGGTGCTATACAATTTTTAGGTGAGAACGTTCTAAATCTTGGACTTGAGTGGAGTTACAGATTCCCATTCTTCATAGACTCTCTTCTAGCTTTTGTAGCATTGCTATTAGTGTGGTTTGGAGTAAAAGAGACTAGAGGAAAGCAATCTCCGAAAGTAATGATTCAAAATAAACCTGATGTGGAATTAAATGAGAAAATTAAGTCATCATTGAGGATTCTTAACATCACTTCCTTAACAACAGGCTTCTCTGTAGGTTTCATTATCCCGATTAGTGTACTTTATTTTGGAGATGTATTTCAAGCGACTTCACCACAAATAGGTATTATTTTATCGCTATCGGGATTCGTCGGTTTAACCTGTAACTTCTTTGCAGGAAAAATTTCTGATAGAATCGGTAGGAAACCCATCATAGCTTTAGGAGGTCTACCTTCCCGTATTGCAACAATTATCTTTCCTTTTGCACCTAATCTCATCTCATCCGCTGTTGTAATGGTTTTTAGATCCTTTGGACATAATGTAGCCATGCCAGCATCTCAAGCCTTAAATGCAGATCTCATACCCGAAAAAATGAGGGGAAAACTCTTCGGAAGAATGAGAGCATTCTTTAGTCTTGGAGCTGTCGTGGGACCAATATTATCCACTCTGATTTATGATAGGTATAGGTTCCAAACATTTGTAATTCCATGGATTGGGAATCTAAATGTAAGAGGGGCTGGTATTCCGTTTCTAATCAGTAGTGTTGTAGGATTATTTTCCCTCTTTCTCTTACTCAAATTTGTTGATGAACCAAAAAGAATACATAAATCAGGTAGCTAAAAGACAAAAAAGTAAATAATGTTTCCAAAACAAAGTTTAGTTATGATCTAATAGATAGGTCTGATGAACTTTCCGTATCCAGGCTTTCCCATTACTTCTCCATCTTCCATGATTACTTGACCTCTGAGTATTGTATG
>DAOVAG010000184.1 GCA_030671165.1 Candidatus Bathyarchaeota archaeon
ATAACCCCCTAAGAATTAAAATTCTAAGAGCAGTAAAGGATGGATTCTCAAATATCGCGGATCTCAAGTTACAGACTGGTTTAGATGTCGAGACTCTCAATTGGCATCTACATGTATTAGAGAATGGTTTCTGTGTTGAGAAGGACACAATAGAGGGAAAGCTTGTCTATAAGCTGACCCAAGAAGGAAGAGTTATTGAATACTTAAAAAAGTAGACTGGATTTTATATATTTTAATTAGAAAAAAGAGAAGAATGCTCTTTTTTTATTATATAACAAAAAACGATTCTTATTATACATTAACAAGAAGGAAGAGAAATAGATGCAGTTGAATTAACTACCTAAGAAAAAGAAAGAGATATGGATTTGGGATTAAATATTAATCTTCAAATCCATTGAAAACATAAATTTATGATAATTTATCATCAGTATTGCTAACCAATATCTTTTTAGGAGTCAAGTAGGGACATTCACCAAAGAAGGTGAGTAATATGATACTTGGCATCAGTGCTAGTGGTAGAGTTATAGAAAGGAATGAAACTGGATTACTCTTAAAAGGTATCACTGAAGAATTTGTCAAATTCATACTTGAAAACACTGGAGAACCCTCAGAATATATTTCTCTCAATGGAAAGAAGATTCTGGGATGTCAGGGATGTTTAAAATGTGCTCCAGATAATATATGTAAGTTGGATGATGACTGGGCTGAGATCCGAGATCGAATTTTTAAAGCTTCAGCGATTGTCTTCGGAGCACCTAATTACTACGGGACCATAAACGCTGTTGGACACGCTTTCCTTGAACGATTCTTTAGTCTCAGACATAGAGGGAAATTTAAGTTACTCGGTAAACCTAATGTAATTGTTTCTGTTGGAACAGGCGAGGCAAGCCCGGTTGAAGACTTTATCAAAAGTGTCTTTCGAAGTAATTACATGGCTGAACCGATTGGAATCTTAAGGGTGAAAGGTTTAGCACAGTGCTATACCTGTGGGTTCGGAGCTAACTGTCCTGCTGGAGCAGTTGTTGGAAGACATGGTTTTCTAAATGAGATCAGACACTACCATATACCAAGAATATCTCCTGAAAACTATAGAAACGCACAGATCATAGCAAAGAGACTTGGAGAAACAATAAGAGAAAATTTTGGTTAGTTATAAGTAAATAGCGAAGTTTATTAGAAAAATACGAATAGAGATAAATGGAAAATAATATTTAGGGTAAGACGAGTTTAAATGAATTATTTCTAGTAATAGGGTTAAAATTTTATTTTTCTGTTGTAAGACCACCGTATTCTTGAAAAATTTCTCCAAAAGCGTTACAAAAATATTTACATGCTATTTCTAATCCTTCCCTTCCATTGTCTGTCAGTGTGTAAGTGGTAGTTCGACCCTTCCTCTCCATGTTCACCGAACCTTTTATACGTAGGTCTTTGAGAGCCGGGTATATGGTTCCTGGTGTTGGTTTGGTTCCTCTCCTTTTTCCCAACTCATTGGATATCTCCTGTCCATTCATGGATTTTTTGGAGACGAGCCAAAGTATTTGAAATGATAACAAACCACGCATGTCGCAGCAATCTGGGAGTTCAGGACAACATTCTTCACTCATAGTTTAGTATTGGATATCCGATATATTTATATATTTCCGTATTATGTATTGGACATGCTATAAATTAATGGGGATGAATGAAGTGAAAGAAAACGAAGTAAAAGAGTATGTAAAAAAAAGATACAGTGAGATAGCTCAGTCCGGAGAATCATGTTGTACTCCATCTTGCTGCAATACCTCAATCGCCGATGTTGCATTACGGATAGGCTATTCCGAAGAGGATTTAAAGGATATTCCTGAGGCTTCAAGCATGGGTCTAGGTTGTGGTAACCCTGTTGCCTTAGCTGGTTTAAGGGAGGGTGAAACTGTTTTAGATCTAGGATCGGGAGGTGGCATCGATGTCTTTTTAGCTGCCAAGAAAGTTGGAGCGAAAGGAAAGGTAATTGGCGTCGATATGACTGAGGATATGGTCAATAAAGCTAGATCGACTGCTTTAAAATATGGGTATGAAAATGTCGAGTTTCGACTTGGCGAAATAGAGAATTTGCCACTTAAAGACGGTTCAGTAGATGTCATTATCAGCAATTGTGTAATAAATTTATCTCCTGACAAAGAAAAAGTGTTCAGAGAAGCATATAGAGTTCTTAAACCTAATGGAAGATTATTGGTTTCGGATATCGTCACAGAAGGAGAATTACCTGAAGACGTAAAGAAGAGTTTTGATGCTTGGGCTGGATGCATCGCAGGAGCACTTGAAAAAAACCAATATCTAAATACTATAATAAGAACAGGATTTGAAAAAGTTGAGATTGTATCCCAATCCACATATGATATAGATCTTTCTCAGGAATTAAAAGGGAAAATCACAAGCGTACAAGTCGAAGCCTATAAAAATTAGAAAATAATTAAGAATAAAGTATCTTATCACCGCACATATAATGACTTCGATTAAAATTTAATGCTAAATGAGCTTAGTTTGAATTATGCATATACTATATCAAATCGTTATAACTAGCTAATTATTGTAGTGTATAAATTAAAATATTACTTATTTTATGAATGTATGATTTAAGTAAAGTTTGTGAAGCTAAGAAAAATATTGTAAGATATGAAATAATAGGTTTAATATGTAAAAATAAGTTTAACATGTAAAGTAATATAGGTGAACTGTTTGAAAAGAATAAGCTGGAACGAATATATTGAATTGCTTGAAAAGCTGAATGCTAAAATAAAATTTAGAAAATTTGACAGTATCGTAAGTATTGGTCGAGGTGGATGTATACTTGGATCATATCTAGCTTCCAAATTAGGTATACCCTTGATCCATCCAGTATTTGTTGGGCATCGTGTAAAACATGATAATACGGTAGAG
>DAOVAG010000113.1 GCA_030671165.1 Candidatus Bathyarchaeota archaeon
TCTCTATTCCTTCTGAAGCAGGCATAAGAGAGACAAATGTTGCTGTGAATCCTCGCGCTATCATCAGAGTCATAAGAGGTGTAAACTTTTTCAATTCTGAATCGAACAGAGCTGAAATTCTAACACTCAAGTACCTGCTTATCAACATAAGTGAGATAATTGCGACACTAATCAAGATTGATATCTCATTTAGTTCCTCAAGATTGAAAATGATTCCTAAATAGACAAAGAAAAAATTCTTTATAATGAATGAAAAGTGGATCTCAGTATGCTTTATTTCCCGTGTTATGTTCGTAAAGCGTTGACTGAGAAATTGAAACGTTTCAATTTGGAACTCTGAAAGGACTCTTTTTCGAAGGATTAATTCATCCTGGATAGTATCAATAATTGTGGGTAAATTTCCAAGTGTAAGACTGAAGATTAATATAGCCAACGCACCGATCCCACCCATCACCTCTACGATAAAAAATAAAGTGAAAAGAAATCCCAATGTGAAGATATATATCAATTCATCTCCTCGATACAATTTCCATAAGATGCCCACCCACATCAACGAGAATGTTAATCCAAGAACGAACGCTATAGCAATGGGTCCAAGAAAAGATATAATTATTTGACCCAAATCGATTGTTTGAATCTTTATTATCTGCAAGAGAATAACTGAGATTGTAATAAGCGTAACATCGTTAAAGATTGATTCCAAGATCAAAGTATCCTTAACAATCTCAGGAACGTCGAATCTTGTAAGAAGATGGACTACGACAACAGTTGTAGTTCCAGATGAGATTGCCCCTATAAAGAGAGCTTGAAACAAATCCCAACCCATAACAAAATACATAAAAGTAGATATGAGAACCATCCCAAAAATTAGAACTAGAATCGTTAACCGAATAGCTTTACCTAAATTTTTAACAGTTCCTTCAAGAGTTAAAGAGAATCCACTATCAAGGAGAATGATGATCATAGTTATTGTCGAAACAAGAGGCATGTACGTGATGAATGCTGATTGATCAACCAAATGAAAGAATGGTCCAACTGCCAAGCCAATAAATATCATAAAAAGGGATTCTGGGATCTTAGTATATTTGAAAAGAATATGTCCGATAAAACTAATTAAGATTATCAGTCCAAGCAGTAGTATGTTAAGTTCCATGATATAAAGTTCCTTTGAACTGTTTATCTTTTTAGTATTTATAATATTTCTTTCTACAGATCTTATTTTATTATATTAATCAACTTAAAACGTTAACCTTTTTTTTCTAAAATCTATTGTATTACATCTTTTTTTAAGTTTATTGGTTAATTAAAATAAAAATATGTTAATAGAATTTTTTAAACTCTGAAAATGTAGAAATATATCTGATATTGATTCAAAAATGGTATATATTGAGGAAAAATAAAAAGTTAAGAAATAGAACATTCCTTTTTTTACTCTAATAGTCCAATACGTAACCATAAAATTTTCTTCATAAGTGTTAACTAGAAGCTATTCTTTCTCTTTTGCAAACTCTGAGGGTGAGGGTTTCCATATCTCCATATTCTTTTTCTTTAAATCAATTCTCTTCCACTGTAAAAATCTATAAACGCTCTTATGAAGACCTCCTCGAATTAAAAGTTCAATTGCAGCTTTAGCGATCTCAAAGGATTCAAACTCACCAATAATTGAAACAGTATGCCCATAAATCGCGATATTTGCTTCTGTGTATTCTTCAATAATTTTTCTCGTTTTACCATTTTTTCCGATTATTCTCCCTTTAATTCTTTGAATATCTGCTTGTGACTTCCCTAGATAATCACGAAGATCAAGAATACCAAAAGTGGTCTCTTCATTAAAGAGCCTGAAAGCGTTTTCAGATGAAAAACCTCTCCCCATAGCTAACACGATATCTCGTACTCTAAAAAGTCCACTAGGATCAGATTTATCTGTGGCCTTAGTCACGTCTACATCTCCAGCTTTACTATTTACATCTATTTTTACATCAAATCTCTTTTCAATTTCTCTTTTAACTCTACCATTTGAACCAACAAGAACGCCTATACGATTAAGAGGTATCTTCACATGCATCTTTAATCACTCACCTTTTGTAACCCATTTGTACAGTTTTTTCGTCTCTTTAACTTGTACACCCGTCCTCTTAAAGAAACGGTTTAAGTTATTTATATCTCTCAACAAAAACTTTTCAGCTTTTGGATGATCCACGAGAACCGCCTGAGACATATCGAAGATGATTGGTACACCCTCTTTATTCATGATATTATACTCACTCAAATCTCCATGAATCAATCCTGCTTTATGGTATAACGTCTTAACATTACGAATTATTTCTTTATACATTCTTCTTGCTGTAGTGATATTTTTTGGAGGTTTATCTTTTAAGGTTGGAACAGGAATATTCCCTTCACCGATAAATTCCATTATCAACACATTTTTTTTAACATGAATGGGTTTCGGAACATAAATGCCAGCAACATATGCTCTTTGAAGATTCTTAAACTCTTTTTGAGCCCATGCATAGACTAAAGAACGTTTACTCCTCTTAGTACGCTTAAAGCGAGGATCACCTTGAATATATGGAAGCATTTTCTTAAATTCTATAGCCACAGTTAGATAGATTTTTAAAGCAATAACTGTACCTTCAGAATCAACACCGCGATATATTCTAGATTCCTTCCCTGACTTGAGAACCCCAAATATCTTATCAACTATACCATGATTGAGGAGACTATAAAGAGTCATAAGAGTTGATTTATCAAAAACTTCTTCAAACACTGCTCGATCAGATGTACGGTCTTTGTTAAGAAGGCGATCTCTTTTCTCAACTATTCGAAGTTTATGATCAAGTCTCTTCCTCTTCCTCTCATCCAGTTCATTATTATTGTTAGCCATAGAATTCTAGTAACCTCAATATTTCATTAAAATATTCATCTTTACCCTTTTTAGAAAAAATCTGGTTGATAATATTTAGTTATGATACTTGTTTACTAAAGATTAACAATATCTCTGCATTTAAGATTCATTACTTAAGTTTAATTATACCTCGATACGATAAACAATCTTCCATCAGACGATAACTTCTAAATAATAACAAAAACCACTCTAATTCACTCTATTCCAATTATTTCTTTTAACGATACCTATATTCCAATTTAATCTCATATTTTCATACTTTGATTAAATAAAAAAAAATTTCTTAAGTTTCAGCGATCATAAAATAGTGATATTCATTACCGCATTATCTGAACGTGAGGAACTCCTGCGATATTGATAACCGCGTTTGGATGGACTAAACCCTGCTTTAAAGCTCCATTGACAATTTGTTTTCCAACTAAATTAATAATCGTTCCTATCTTCATTATTTCGATAGCTTCTTCAAGAAATACGCGTGATCCGCCATAGAAATCCTTTCTAACAATAAATTTTATCTTTCCATACTGTAAAGACTTATCTAACAATTCAGCATCACAGGCAGCAACTATCACATGTCGTCCTTGCTTTATTGTATTTATACAGATCTCTTTCACAAATACTGCCTCCTAATGATTTTTTTTTAAGTGAATCAACTTATCTTTACAATTATATATTTCTTAAAGAGGAAGTGGCACCACAAGCTTCACAAACCAAATGAAAAAATCGTCCTCTCTTAACAATGTCAGTATCAGGTTGATGACAAATGGGACATAAAACGTATTCGTTTATATATCTATCTAAAAGTTTTTGAAAAACTCGATAATTAAAATTTCCCTGAAAACTTGCTTTTGCGCCGTCGCTATTTCCTGCTGTAGCTAATTCACCAACTAAAAATTTTAAAAAATGATTCTTATCTCTATTTAAACGATTACAAATTTCAGCAAAATTGTGTAAAATGGTACGATTTCCTGACATTGAACTTGATGGTTCAGGTAATCTGAATCGTTCTCTCTTCTCTGCTTTAGGAGGAAGCTCCGATAGAGCTTTTTCCAACAAT
>DAOVAG010000219.1 GCA_030671165.1 Candidatus Bathyarchaeota archaeon
ATACAGAAAACGTGGATGATGCATTCTTGGTAATTAACTCATATGTATTAATAATCATACATATGTCTTTAACAAACTTCAAAATATGTCTATGGAACATCAAAAAAAAGAGAAAATAATAGGGTTTTAAGCCCTAGAAAATATTTTTTATAAATTCGCTGAAACTAGCTTTCAACTATTCCTTTATACCAATCTACAGCTGCTTCGAAACCCATAATATTATCGAGTTCTGCATCCAAGTTTGATGGAATAATTAGAATTAACCAGCCTTCACCATATGGATCTTTGTTTATAGGCTCAGGATTATCCAAGAGTTCCTCATTAACTTCTTTAACTGTTCCGCTGATAGGAGCGATAAGGTCCACAACAGCTTTTACAGATTCGACTGTTCCGTAAGGTTCATTTTGTGTAACGGTGTCCCCTACTGAGGGTAACTCAACAAAAACGACTTCTTTAAGTGCTTTCTGTCCATAATCTGTTGCACCTATCCTCAGGAGATCATCTTCCTTCTTAGCCCAATAGTGATCTTTTTGATAATATAGTCCTTCACGGATTTCATATTCATCTATTTGTACCAATTACATCGCCTCAAATTATACTGTATTTACATATTTTTGGAGACTTATATGTATTATCACTAGAAACTATAAATTATTATCCTTGATAATAGATTCAAGGATAATTTTTGATAGACGAGGAAACTGTTTAGATCACAATATTTTTCGTATTATCGATCTTAAACAAGGTAGGTTTATGCTTCCATTAAGGATTCAAGAAGCTTGACTGGTTTTACACGTAACTCTGTGAAGCCGAGTTCTTCGTGAGGAATACCCATTGCTAATCCTAGAAGTTGAGGATAATGTAATATTGGTAGATCATAGATTTCTGAAAACTTTCTTTCAGCTCGACGCTGATTTCCATCGAGTACTTGGTGACATGAAGGACAAATTGTTACCATCGCATCTGCACCTGCTTTCTTTGCGTTTCTATACTTTTCTCGTGCTAGAAATAGTGGTATTTGAGGCTCAATCGCCCCTTCAACAAAGCCACAGCATTGAAACTCATCTACATACCTCACGGATTTGGCACCAGTTAGTTTTATTAAATCGTCAAGTAATGAAGGGTTTTCAGGATTTTTAACTTCCATGAATTCAGAAGGTCTAAAGATGTGACATCCAATATATCCTGCGATGTTTAGAGAGTGTAATGGGTTAATAATAAATTTCTTCAAAGTGTCAACATTGATGTCCGCAAGTATTTGAGCGAAATGTTTAACTTTAATATTTCCCTGAAACTCCATACCGATACTGCTCAATTGATTATTAACCTTTTTTCTAAGCTCTCGGTCTGCTTTTAACTTCTTATTCACTTTCATAAGAACTCCTGTACACCCATTGCACAAAGTCATTATATCCAGCCCCATCTTCTCCGCTAAACAAAGATTTCTCGCAGTAAGCAGAGTCATCATCTCATGATTTACTGGATCTATAGGTAAACCACAGCAATTCGCATCTTCCATATCGTAAATTTTAATTCCTAGATCCTTAGCTACTCTTCGTGCTGAAATCTCATAATTCATTTCTCTGAAGGGTATAAGGCATCCAAGATACAGAGCATATTTCATGTTGTCCATTTTTTTCACCTTTTACTCAATTAATTCTGAAATTTTTAGGATTTCTGCCAGTTTCTTTAAATCAGTGAGTTTTGTCTGTGGAGGTGGCGGAAGACCTAGAGCCTCTCTTTTTTTTATGCGAGATGAAGGTATCGAATACACAAAACCAGTCTTTACAATGTTTTTCATGAATTCTTTAGAGAATTCGGGGATATGTCCCTCCTCAACCGCGAGATTCTTCAGTAAACGCATAACGTCCGCAACTTTTACTCCCTGTGGGCAACGTTCTGTACAGGAGTAACAATTAACACAAAGCCATACAGCATCACTGTGTGCAACATCTCTTATTCCAAGTTTCGCGAGGTGAATTATCTTGTTTGGTCTGAAAACATCTGTAAAACGAGCAACAGGACACGTAGCTGTACATGTTCCACATTGATAACAAAACTTGAAGGTTTCTCCTCCTGAGGCCTTTAGTACTTTGTATTTAAACTTTGGATCGACACGATAATAATTCTCTTTGACGGTTCTTTGAATTTCCAAATAATTCATTCTCCTTTAGGTTTTTTGTAATAATCCCTTTCGTGCTAACATTCTCTCTATAATTGGTCTAAGTTTCGCATTTTCAGTCTTAATTTTTTCAAGGCTTAAATCGTCCATTTGTCTAGCCATTTCTTTCATAGTATTTGCAAAGATTAAGCCTTCAGCTGCTGAAATATATGATATACGTAATCTTTCTTGGCTCATACCAAGCTTTGTTAACATACCCTGAAGAGTTTCCATTCTCTTCTTCATCTTGAAGTTTCCAGATATGTAATGGCAGTCATTAGGTAAGTGACATGCACCAATAAGTACCATTCCTGCACCTAATCTTAGTGCTTCTAATACAAAGTCTCGATCCACACGTCCCGAACACATCACACGAATAACCCGAATGGGTGTCGGATACTCAAAACGGCTTGTACCAGCTAAGTCAGCGCC
>DAOVAG010000003.1 GCA_030671165.1 Candidatus Bathyarchaeota archaeon
ACATTAAATATCGAGAGAACTGTATCCAAGGACATACATGCGAATATTACTATACACAACATTTTGATTCAGAAACAAGAAAGAGAACATGTTGTTATTTAGGAAAATATGAATCATTACTAGAACAGTATAAGACCATTATAAACAAAAAACAAAACTTATACACAAATTATTCACAACAAGAAAAGATGTCTAATTTAGATTCTGATGTCTCAGAAAAGCTCATGGGTAGCTCAGATTTTGTGGTGCCCAGGGTGAGATTTGAACTCACGACAATCCGGTCTTCAGCTTCGTCCTTATGAAGAATCTTCACAAGTCGGACGCTCTCCCAGTCTGAGCTACCTGGGCACATATACTAAACTCAAAAACTCCCAACATAAGTATATTAACTTATCGTAGTTTAGAAATTTTAAAAGGTTTATTATCAGTTTAAAAAAAAGATTATATTGATTACTTGAGGTATAATGTGTGTATTACATTTTTTTGTAGAAAAATATGTTTCCACGTTGGAATAGAGAATTAAAGAATAGAAACCAAAGTGATCATATGAGCATATTTGATATAGAAAAAAGCCGATATTTCCTTTCTTCTTAGGAGATATATCCACTTGGAGGTTTCTTCTCTCTTAATCCACGTTCACTTTTTGGATCCATATAACTAATTTTTCTAAAATTCTTTAATCGTTCTTCCATTTCCTTCACTTTTTTATCCATATCCTCTAAATTTATCTGCAGATTATACATATCTTTGAGGATTTGAACAATATTCCTTGAAGCTCGCACATCGGGATACATACCTTTAGTTGCACCAAGTAAACCTAGACAATCCAAATTCATCTCTTTACCTAAGCCAAGAAGTACTCCAAAAGCTCCTTTCACAGAACCATCTTGTGCAATCTTGACCTTTCCTTTACCGATCATTTTAATTATATTTGGGTCACTGGCGACAGAATAAACAACATCAATATTTTTACCTTTGATACCATATCCGCCCAATGCCACTATCGATGTACACCCGAATCCTTTAATGTATTTAAGGATATGTTTGACTACGTCATACTGTCCGGGCATACTTGGCTGTATGTCTCCAGCTAAAAATATTAAATCTGGCTTTCCTCTATAGGCATAAAATTCATATTTTGGGAGTTTATACGTCCCGTTTAATTCAATTTTTACACCTAAACCTCCATCGGGTAAAGCTAAATGAGTAGAATAGAGGTTTGCTAATTTAATTGGGTTTAGTTGTTCAATCAAAAAATCAACAGAGATCTTCCCAACGAAACCTAAACCTGGAAGACCTTGGATAAATACAGGGTTATTCAAAGTTTGTTTTGATAATTCAACAATCCAAGTATTGTTTGAAATTTTTAATTCCACCTTTACGTTCCATTTATCAGATTATTTCGAGGACAAAGTTTTCTCGCGTCACTACATAATATTTGAGCTTTTTTGCATTCAACAGAGTCTTTACCTATTGAACAAAGTTTTGAAACATTGCTACAAACTATTGATTCTTGACTGCATGTTTTAAAGTTTGTTTTTGAACATAGTGTAGATATGAAAGAGCATATTTCTGAAACTTTATTACATTGCCTTTGTTTACAAAGGGCTCTAGATGTCATGCATAGTTGTAGCGCAGCTTGACAATAATAAGGGCCAACTATTTTATCGATGTTAATGCTCATTTTACAACTCTTCTAATCCTTTTCGGTTATGACGAAACGTTAGAGTTATTTATATCTTGTTAATGTGATTAAAAATTAGTGATAAGATATGATAAATAGTCTAGCCCCTTTCGTACCTTCACGATATGAAGTTGTAAAAAGGATGCTTGAAGTAGCAAATGTAGGTTCTGATGATGTAGTCTTTGATTTAGGTTGTGGAGATGGCCGTATCCTTATTATGGCTGTGAACAATTTTGGAGCCAAGAAGGCTATTGGATATGAGATGCGAAGAGATCTTTATCAACAAACTTTAAACGAAATTATCAAACAAGATCTTACAGATAAAATTTCTGTAATCAATGGTGATCTTTTAGAAGCGGATCTCACCCAAGCAACGGTCATAACTCTTTATTTAACGACATCTGGTAATGAACGTTTAAGACCGAAAATGGAAAAGGAAATTCAAAATAAAGCCCAAATTGTAAGTCATGACTTTAGAATAACTAAATGGTCTCCTTCTATAAAAGAAGAATTTTACAGTCACTCAATTTACTTGTATGTTATGCCTCAAGCTGTTATAAAGAAAGAACATAAAAGTTCATGATTCAATAATTAAATAGTAGAGTTCTATAGGAAAAAAATGATTAATGAAGAAATTGATTATTTATCTTTAAAAAATTGAGTTCTTGATAATGGATTATGAGGTTATGATAATCGGTGCAGGTCCGGTCGGTTCCACAGTAGCTGAGATTATTGGAAGAGAAGGACATAAAGTTTTAATCCTTGAAGAACATTCGGAGGTAGGATCACCAATACATTGTACAGGAAAATTATCAGTGAATGCTTTTAAAGAACTCAATTTAGAAACGGAAGGTATTATTAATGAAGTTAAAGGCGCTAACTTTTATTCACCTAATGGGCAATTATTTCATTTAGAACGAAATGATACTCAAGCATATATTTTAGATAGAAAGATTTTTGATGAAAAGCTTGCAGAGAAGGCAATGAAAGTAGGAGTGAAGATTCTTACAGAAGCTCGAGCAATGAAGTTCATTGTTACTAAAGAAGGAGTAAATGTAATCTTTACACATAAGGGTGACACAAAGAAGCTAAAAGTAAGGATAGTTGTAGGAGCAGATGGTGCAAATTCTATTGTAGCACGGCGAATGGGATTATACTCAAAAAAGTCTTCAAAAATAAGAATAGGCATTCAAAAGGAGGTTTTTGGCATCAATAATCTCCAAAGTAGAATTGTAGAACTTTTTTTTGGAAAAAATTATGCACCTGGATTTTTTGCCTGGATTGTTCCAATAGGCAATGCGAAGGCAAGAGTTGGTTTAGCTTTAAGACCACATTTAGTAGAACGCCCAAAAAAATACCTTGATAAGTTCATTAGAACTCATCCAATTATTAAAGAAAAATTTGAAGGGTGTTCTTTCAATAAGGCCAAAGTACATATAATCCCTACAGGAGGAGCATTACACCAAACAGTTTCCGAAGGTGTAATAATAGTTGGTGATGCTGCAGGACAAATAAAATCCACAACAGGGGGAGGACTTTATTATGGAATGCTCTGTGCTAAGATAGCAGGAAAGACAATATCTAAAAACCTGGATGCATCTAGCAAAGGTATACTAAGCAAGAACTCTTTGTTAGAATACCAAAGGTTATGGAAAGCTAGACTTGATAAAGAGATAAAAATTAGCACAAAATTGAGGGATTTTTTAACTTCTCTAACTGATGGAGAAATTAATTATCTGTTTAAATTGATCATTGCACATCCACACATATTTAAAGAGATAGAGGCTAAAGGTGATATAGATTGGCAATCTAAAATTGCATCAAAAGTATTAAACTCATTTTTAAAAACTTTGATAAAAAGACCAATGATCCTCTATAAAATGGGAAAAAACTTACTTTAATGATTACTAGTTACACTTCTAACTTGGATGGAAAAGATAACAGATTAAAAGAAAAAATTTTGATAGAATGGAATCTCTTCCGATTAAAGATGTGGGTTAATCAATATTCTTTACTTTTCATTTCATTCCTTCACTTGATAGTAGACCTAAAATTATGTTCTTAATAGGTAGCTTGAAGTGACTCTTAACTGATATAAGAAGGGTTCTCCCTTTTTGAGTTACTTCATAACTCTTTATTTTACGTTTACCACGAATCATCCAAGTTCCGACGATGTAACCCTTCTCTTCTAATTTATGTAAAAAAGGGTATATTACAGCTGGCTTGAGCCTCTTGCCAGTAATTTGTTTAAATTCTTTTATGAGGTTATAGCCATGCATTGGTTTGTGACAAATAAGCCAAAGGATCAATGGTTTACTGAAACCTCGTATGAATGCTTCAACTATTTTTTTTTCATTCATAATTACTTTACCATCCTAATTCCTAATAGATATTACTTATGGTATAATAAAAGAGTTATATAAAGAGGATTTATTTACAATAAAATAGATCAAAATGAGTGAGATGGAAGAGGAGTTAGTTAGAGGGGTAATAAGAAATCTTAGTCGACTCATAATTTTGTGGATTTTAAAACAGAAATCACTCTCAGGTTACAGTGTACTTAAAGAGATGGAGAGGCTAACAGAACAAAAATTTCATCCAGGCATAATCTATCCCCTTCTTTATGAATTAGAAGATGAAATCTTTATTACCGGAGAATGGGTTCTGAAGAATAAGAGACGGATAAAAAGCTACACTATAACAGAAAAAGGAATAGAATTATTGAATCGCCTTCATAGACTCTTTGAATTTCCAATGAAGGAGATTTTACAGGATTTTCTAAATGAGAAAGATCAGTGAATGCTGAATTCTGTTAAGCAGTAAATATGTCGAATTATTCCATAAGGTTATGATGTTTGGGATCAATATTGAATATACGAGTTATTTTAGTAGAGCCTGAACATGAGGGAAATATTGGATCTATAGCTAGACTTATGATGAATTTTGGATTTAGCGAGCTTTTTATTGTTAAACCAATGGTTAAACTAGGAGATGAAACAAGAGCTTATGCATCGCATGCACAAAAAATCATAACAGATGCGATCATTGTTAATGATATAAATACTGCTTTGGCGGGAGTTAATTATACCATTGGAACGACTTCCATATCTGCAACAAAACCTGGAAATCTCCTAAGAACAGCTATTACGCCTGAAGAATTAGTAAAAACAATGGTTATTAAAGGAAAAGTAGCGTTGCTTTTTGGGAGAGAGAGTAAAGGCCTTTCAAATATAGAACTGGCTAAATGTGACATTGTTGTCAGTATTCCTTCCAGCCCAATATATAGAACACTTAATATAGCATCCTCCTCAGCGCTAATCTTCTATGAGTTATGGAAGAGTAAGAATAAAGATCAACGAGGGTATATTGAAGAATCGAGTCGGCAAAATAGGGAGAGATTAGTAAAACTTTTCGATAAAATCTTGGAAATAAATGTTTTACCAACATATAAAAAAAAGTTAACTAGTAAAGCTTTTCAAAATATCGTTGCTCGAGCTTTTATCTCAAAGAGAGAAGCAACTTTAATCATTGGTGCTTTAAGACAGACTATCCAAAAGCTATCATCAAGTGCTTAGAGTTTGTTAAGAAATAGTGTACAGTTTAAACAAGAAGAGTCTATGTGATAGATGATGATAGTGATAATCAATTGGAATTATAATCCAATTCCTCTTTCAAGTTTTAATATTGAAAATATATCTATGAAAGAACATAGTAAATTATATGAAATTTGGAATTGAAGAGTTGGAAAGTTTTAAGTGAATGTGGAATTAATTTCATGAAAACAAGATAATTTTGTTCTCCTTAAAGATACTATAAAGCTTATATGAAATTATTCCAAACTCTTCAGGAGTTAACTCGTAAACTTTTAAGTCTAGATAAGGAAGCTCCTTAACTAATGTTTTTATTGCATCATTTGCAATATTGGATTCATTTCGAATAAAAAATTTGAGAGCGTTTTGTAGCTTTTTGTTCCTATGGGTAAAAAGGCATCTTACCATTTTAAAATAGAAATGTTTATCGCCTACATTAAAAAGTGGTTTTTGAGGTTTGATAGAAATAATAGTAGAGTCTACATTTGGATGTGGATAAAAAGATTCTCTAGGTACATCCTCTAACATTTTAATAGATGCGCTGTAAGAAGCAATAACAGACAAGCTCCTATAGTTTTTACTCCCCTTCTGAGCAACTAACTTTTGCACAAATTCCTTTTGAAGAGTCATAATAGCATATTGAAAGTTTAATCTAAAAAGATGTAAGATTAAGTTTGATGATATTGAATAAGGTGGATTAGCAACGATTTTATTAAATTTAGGGAGATGAATCTTAAGAAAATTTCCTTGAATTATTCTTATGTTTTTTTTACTTCGAAAAATTTCCTTTATTGCTTTTACAAGTGTAGGATCAAGTTCAATAGCGATAACCACTTTAGCAACATCAGATAAGAGACGAGTTAAAAATCCAAATCCCGCTCCAATCTCTATAATAATATCGTTCTCTGTTACTCTAGAATAAGTAATCATTCTCCTTAACAAGAAAGGATCAATACAGAAACATTGCCCAATAGATTTTCTAGGTTTAATATGGTATTTAGCAAGGAGGAACTGTAAATCATCCAAAAGGGTCATTATAATATCACAAATTAAGGTGGACGAACGAATAGTCTATATTTCGAAAATTGTGATAGTTCTTCTAAAATCCGTTTAACAATGAGTTTAGTAGGATCAGGAATCTCTGTTCTCTTTCTAACATCTTGAAAACTACTAAATAATCTTTTTTCTCTAGTATCAAGAATGGTCCGTGTGTATTTTTTACCAATACCAGGAATAAGTTCAAGAGAATGCATCCTTGGAGTCAAAGCCCGAGCTATGTTGAAAAAATTAAGAAATCTCTTCTGATCTTTCATCACAATCTCTTCAACTACGATTGGTAACTCACTTCTAGCAACAGAAGTTAAATCATCATACTCGATCCGCCCTATTATGTGGTTGATCTTGGTCCTAAATTTTTCTTTCCCCACATATATTATTTCAAGAGGAGAAAGAGTGAATCCTGTTCTAGGTATTGCTTCTAATAGAGTGAAATAACTTTTTCCGAGAAGTTGAATCAATGATTCAGCTCTAAAACTTCCTCTCTGCGTCCCAATTTTACCTCGAGGAAGATAGTCCAACACATATGCGTGGGTCTCAAACTTTTTTATCCGAATTTCATCAAAACGCATAAATAAACCTCTAAGAAATACTTCTAGTTTTTAGTGGAAAATACGCGCAGACCTTAAATTACTAAAGGTTGCCCCCTTCTAAAGAAGGTTTATTTATATTCATTCAATAATTTCAGCATTTCTTCTAATTGTGAAGTTAAAATGAGTCTTTTTCTACCACCTAAAAAAAACATTCTTAGTTCTTCAAGACTTAAAGGCATACAGTTAACAACAGAAATAGCATCCTCTTTCTCAATTTCAAACTTTTGAATGAGTTTTTCCACAAGTTCTTGAGCTTTAACCGGATCAAGTTTAGAAAATTTCCTTATGTACTCCATAATTCTAAGTTGGTATAAGCTTAAATCTTTAATATTTTCAAGTAATTTCTTTGCTTCTGAGATAGTTATCCTCTTCTTGTTGACTATTGTTTGAGACATTTTATCACATCAAGTATCTTTAATCGGAGTAAGGTATGAGATGTTCGGGGCGTACTATAAGAGTTCGAAGTTTATGACCTTCTTCAAGGTGAATGATGTAAGCTGAACCTCGTTTCTCTTGGATGACACCAACTTTTCCTTGATATCGAGCATGAGGCATTCCTTTATGGATGCTTGGATCAATTTTTAAAACAGCCTTATCCCCAAAATTATACACGTGCATTAGCCTACCTAGAGGTTGCATTCCCCGTTCTCTAGGCTTTTTTGTTAATATTCTTCGATGTCCTCTTCTATAACCATGCGATCTAGCCATTTATAATTCCCCTATCTCAATACCTATAACATCAATTTCTAAACATTTCGCAGGAATATTACATATCTCGGAAACACTTGGAGTTGTCCGCCCATCATCTCCACTCAATAATTCTTTGACATATAGCCCTCCCTGGCAACGTATCATCATCTCGATACAATTCGATTTAATCCTTTTAAATTCTATTCCATATACACGTTTCTTGCGTAACCTAAGTGGACGACGATGCATGACCCGAGATGGCGTCATTTGATGAATTAATTTACCAATAAGCCCCTCTAATATCTTATATATCAACTTATCGGAAATATCTTGTTCAAACTCAACTAATACCCGGTAAACTTTAATGGCTTGTCCTGAACTTTTGAGAGCTTTAACAATTTCTTTTGAGGATAAATGTAAAGTATTCACTTCGATTTTACCATCTGCATTTTGATTAATTTCTTCTTCCAATTTTTCTAGATCGATTTTCCACATTTTAGGTTCTTTCACTTCAATTATAAAAGGTCGCCCTAAACCTAAAACTTTGGCATCGATATCTTCCCTACCAGCAGCATGAAGTTTAGCAATCCTACCTTTAGTTTTTTTTAACAATGGCTTAGATATAAATTCTTCAACAGAATTTTGATACATTTTTCCTGTTCCAGCGCAATTTGGACAACCTTCACCTTTACATTGACGACAGACCCATTTAGATTGCGGTATTCCTCTAACAAGTTTTCTGTATTTTCCAAAAATAAATAGAGGATTTACATCGAGGGATATTCTCTTTATGAAGGGGTCAATTAGCACTAATATGTTTGGATGTTCAAAATCCACATTTTTCCCCGTAATTTTGGTAATTCTTTTACCAATTTCTCTGCTAAGTTCATTGCGGATACTTTCACCCCATTTAAGTTTGAAATTTACCCGTAATTCATCCTCTTTATCCTCAATATTTGCAGATCCTTTTATCCCCACTAGGAAACTTTCTACTTCAAACTCTGATAATTTTCTAATAATTTGGAGAACTAGCTTATCTAGTGATTTAAAAACATCTTGACAAAGATAACATGACTGCTCTATCTCTTCAATAATTATCCCAGCAGATTTTAGAGTTTTGATAGCTATTTTTGAGAATCCATGGTTCGCAGCATATATGAGAATATTTCTACCGGAATCATCTCCTTCACGGATTCGCTTACTTCCTTCAATCACTAAGAGAAGTAGAATAGCTTTTCCCCGCACCTCATTTGAAAGTCCATGTCCCAACATAGCGAATTGTCTTCCAAGGCAATGATTACATAAAGCATGTTTATGTAACAACAATTCTGCAGTTTCAATGATCTCCAATTCCTTAGTTCACCAATGATTATTAAAATTGTTACACAAATTACATCCTATCATGCTTTACCAAGCATCTTTTTTAACATGGGGGGGAGCCTCCTCTTTCCGATCGATTTCATAAGCTTTTTCATTGCATTATATTGTTTTATTAAGTCTTTAACATCCCTCTCGGTTGTTCCAGAACCCTTAGAGATACGTTTAACTCTCGACGATTTGATGATCTTTGGATTCAGTTTCTCCTCTTTAGTCATCGATTGAATAATGTAACGCCACTTTTTTAACTTGTATTCTGCATCTTCAAGAGTATCCTCGGGAAGTTTGTAACCCATTCCTGGAATCATTTTCAAGATATGTCTTAGTGGACCCATACTTTTCATGGCTTCCATTTGTGAATACATGTCCTCTAATGTGAACCGCCCTTTTAGAATGCCCTTCGTTTTTTTCTCAGGTAATCTGATTTCTGCTTCTTTTACTTTTTGAATCAAGCCATTTATATCGCCCATCCCTAAAAGTCTACCAACGAATCTTGATGGGACGAAGAGGTCTATATCATCCAGTTTTTCTCCTGTTCCAACAAATTTAATAGGAACGCCAATTGAAGCTACAGCTGATAGGGCGCCTCCACCTCTTGCTGTACCATCAAGTTTTGTAATACAAATAGAACCAATTTTTGTTGCTTCATTAAAAGCCGTAGCTTGGAGGGTTGCTTGTTGTCCAATGGTTGCATCAATAATTAGAATGATTTCGTTTGGATTAATAGCTTGGGTAATTTTTTTCATTTCTTGGATTAAACTCTTCTCATCCTTGTGTCTCCCTGCGGTATCAATAATTATAACCTCATATCCATCCTTGGTAAAATCTTCAACGCCTTGAGCAACAATTGTTAAGACGTCTTGTCCTCCTTCTTTGCCATATACTGGGACATTGATATCTTTAGCTAACTGTTTTAATTGAGCAAAAGCGCCAAGCCTATAAGTATCTGCGCAAACAAGAGCAGTTTTGAAGCCACGTTTTTTGAAGTATCTGGCTATCTTTGCTGAACTTGTGGTATTCTGTATGATTATATTATTGGCAATAAAATTATGGTGTTCATTAATTGTGAGATCATAAACGTAGTCGATAGAATGGTTTTTGTTCTTCTGAATGTCTTTTACTTTTACCCAGGTGATATCAGTCTTATGTTGAGTGATGTCGTATGATAATGGTTTTGAAGTTATTCTAATCGTTGTTCTTTCATCTTTGAGTTTTTCTTCTTCAGTAAAGATAGATTCATCACAAGTTTTTTCATATTTCCAAGGGAAATCTTTCCCGATAGTCGATGGAACCATTATATATTGTCCTTTTTTTAAGTTATCTGCTCTTACTCGATTAATAACACCATTATTAAATGTAAAAAAGGGGTGTTCAGGTGTTGTCGTAATTTTAGGATTAGTCGTGGAGTCTAACAATACTTCATAAAGCTCTTCAGTTGCTTTTAATTTCCAAATCCAGTCGACGAGTCTTTCTTCCATTTTCAGTGTTTCTAGATTAACAGAGTACGCCTTAAGATTTCTTGGCTGTATAGCTATACCATCTTGAAGAACAATAACATTTTCACAACAACCGATCTGTTCTTCAAATAACTCAGCTATTGTTATTACCGGTCGATTTACCATTGAAACTTTGGAGTGCCCGACCACACATTTCCCGCTCCCCTGTATTCCAACTAGCATGAAAATATTTGCCCGTCCCGGTTCAACTCCGATTTTAGCAGGTGTATTCCCTACGAATTTTGTTAATTCTTCGTAGATCACTTTTATTACGTGGTCTCTTCTACTTATCCCAGGAGGTAACTTCTCTTTCAAGGTTCTCTCTTTAATTCGATTTGTTAGATCTAAGACAAGGTGGACATTTACATCAGCTTGGAGAAGGGCTCGTTGGAAATCCGTAACCAGTTGTTTAACGGCATTCTCATCAATGATCGGAGTCTTGATGATTTTTCTAAGAGCTTCTGTTAGGGAAGCACCAAGTTTCTCTAAGGCTGACATCTGGTTTATCCGTCCTTAATGAATTAGAATATATGGTTAGATATTATAACTGTTTTATTATTAGTAGATCTAGAGTAAATAATTATTCTTCATCTTTATTAAATGAAAGATATGAGATAAATCCTATTGTAAAGTCGGATGATTCTTAAATCGATATTGTAGTAGATTGTGATGGAGTAAAATAGAATTTGGCTTCAGGACTCATAGAATTCATCAACTTTCAAATCTCTTCTTGTCTTCATTAGCCAACATTTGATTAACCTAGAGGAGATTAATAACCTATTTCCTTTGCTTATCATTCAATTTTTCCAATGTCGCAGCAACCATTATTGGAAATATTATAGTGGCATCACCGATTATTGATGCAAGACGATTTCCACTTTTAATCTTTTTCCAAGAAATAGATTCTTCTAATGGTGCACCACTAAGACCTCCCCCCTCAGGTCTATCAAGTGTCACCTGAATCGCCGAATCAACACCATCTCTTAAAATGTTTGCACCCAAGACATGATGTTTCGGAATACTCCCCCCAAGTATTATGACGCCGGATTTTTTTGATTGAAAGACTATGTCTGAAAGCCCATTAAAATCCAGAAGAGGATCAAGTTTTAACGTTTTCAATTGACTATATGTCCAAAGGTGGAATCCCAACATTGAATCAAGGATTCCTGGAGAAAATATGGGTATATTGTGGATTGAAGCTTGCTTTAAGATTGAATTCTTATCGTCTATTCTTTTTCCAATTTCATGTAGAAGATGATAAATAGATAGATTCTGCTTCTTGAATTTGGGTAAATTGTTTAAGAAATCATATATCCATCTTTCTAAGGCTTCAAAGCCACTTTGATCAATGTAAATATCTCCAACTCTTCCCAAATTATTATCTCTAAGTTTTTCATCGGAAGCTGAGAAGGAACCTTGAATATTTTTATAGCCAAGGGAGTCAACTATATCGTGAACGATATTTGCACCACTCATTACAAGGGCATTCACATATTCATCTTTAACTAAATGGCTTATTATTTTTTTCAGACCTCCGAGTACCATAGGACCAGCTATAGCAAGGTAGACAGTGTAGTCAGGATCAAGGAACATTTCCAACATAATATCCACAGCTTTAGCGAGTTTACCAGCACCAAGAACACCAGATTTTTCCATTTCATTTACTAAGTAACCAACGGTCATACCAGGCTTTACAGTCATATGGTTGATGTATTTTTTCAATGAATTTTCCCCGTTATTTTATCTAATAAATATTTATTTGCTAGATTAATTTTATTTTTTAGTATTTTGAAAATTCATAATTTGTTCAGATGACGCTGAATAAATAGGATGTATTTACATTGTAAGAGATATAAGCTCTATATATTTGAAGTAGTTTAACTGAAAGATAGAAAATCACATCATATTCCATCTGTCACTCTGAAAAAAACATATTTTAGAGGAAAAAATTCAGACATAAAGATTTGAGACCTAATTTATGCCCTTTCTATTTTTACAAAACGTGAAAGGCCCTAAATACTTCCATTATATTTTCCATACATTATCAAAACTCTTATAGTAAGACCCGAACCTTCATGTAAAATCTAACCCTTTCTGAATAGATGCTTTAATGTTCTTAATAGTAAAGACAGTCTATGGCTCAGATGCAGAGACGTCGGCTAATACTGCAGTATTAGTAAAAACTGTAACAGGATCAGCATCACCAAAGTTTATTTCATGGCTTATTGTTGAAGCTCGTTTCTATATCAATTGACATTCTGAATGATTAATTTGAAAAAAGACATTATTAAAAAACTATTTACGTCGGTAAACAGTCTTACTGTGAATGCTTCTTTTGAGGAAACAGAAACCACTTACCAATTCTCAACTATTGCAGTGTATTCCTAAGGTAATCATTGAATCAAAGGCTAGAACTACCGAAACTCCAAACTATTGAAGCCTGAGAATCTATTTGTAATAAATTATCTGCATTGGACATAATTTTAACTATTTGAAGAGAAATAGGTTTGATACGGCAAGGAGCAAAGAGTATCACGGATATCGGATGTAAAGTTTTATAAGTTTAGAGCTCCATTCCGCGTATTTTTTTCCTTATGTAATTGTAGAATTAATAGATTATTTACTTTCACTGTTAAATTAAAATATTTGATTCTTCTTTTCGAATTTTTATAATTAATCTCTTCAATTATAGATTCTCCGTGTAATATGGGTTTATTTACTGCTAGTATAAATTGGAATTACATTACATCGATAATCATGAAAGAAATACGATTTAAAAAATATCATTTCAATGTTTGAAGATAGAAAAATTGTTTCAGATAACAAAAATAATTTTTGCAGATATCTTTAAATACTAACAAAAAACATTAAAAATGTTAATCGGAGGAATAATTGTGCTATTTTGGAGAGATTGGGTTTTCAGGGGGCATCGTTTTTACATCTTCAAAAAAGCATGATATTAAGCATCTAAACTTTTTTGCAGTGTTACAATCTACTGCTAGTTTTCTTGTTTGTTGCTGCTTTTATTTCGAGATGATTTTTCAGGGGATTCAATGAAGGACACTATAGTGGTTAAATGGGGTGGATCATGTTTATCTAACCCAGAAAGCATTCTCCTAGCTGCAAAAAAGATATTGGGAGAAGTAAAGCGTAAGAGAAAAGTTATAGTGGTAGTCTCTGCTCTATTAGGAGTCACAGATCAGTTATTATCCTATACAACTAAATCAATGTCGGATAGTGTATTAAAAGAAGATTTAGATGAGATTCTATCCATGGGTGAAAGGACATCCGCTCGCATAATGGCTAGTTCTCTAAAATCGCTCGGGATGAAAGCCGTAGAAATAGATCCTACCTCAAACCTTTGGCCAATATTTACGGATTCAAAATTTGGTAATGCTAACATAAAAATGAAAGAAACCAAAGATGCTGTAAACAAACGAATTATTCCACTTTTACTTGAAGATAAAATACCCGTAATTGGAGGTTTTGTTGGACTTTCACCGGAAGGAAAAATAACAACTCTCGGAAGAGGGGGAAGTGATTTAACGGCTGTTGTTTTAGGTAACTGTATTGATGCAGAGGAAGTGATATTTGTTAAGGATGTTGAAGGCGTATTTTCTGGTGATCCTAAAAAAATTTCTGATACTCAAAAAATTGAGTCGCTTGATATAGATGCAGCTTACAGCTTAGTTGCAGCAGGTGCTAAAATTATTCAACCCAAAGCTTTGATTTATAAGAAGGACAATATGATTCTGCGAGTTGTAGGTTTTGGTGCATCGAGTTTATCTGGAGGTACGATCATCACAGGAGAACTAGAGACTGGAGTGAAAGCCAAACTTTTCTCCTCGCCTCTTTCGATGATAACATTAATCACGCATAATAGTTCATTGGAAAATGTTTCAAGAATTCTATCAGCAGTTTCCACTGTAAACGGAGAAATGTTAGGGTTAACCGTCTCTCCAACATCTATTCTTCTATATATTTATAACCCGTCTAATCTTGTTCAGGAACTTCACGAAATGATAAGGGATGAAGAAATCGCTACAGCGATACATTGTATTGATTCATTAGCTATGATAATAATATCTGGATATGGAATAGAAAATATACCCGGCATCCTAGATGTTGTTGTCTCTCCCTTATCAAAGAAAAACGTAAATCTTTATGGAGTGTTTACAATTAGTTCTTCAATAAGAATATTCGTTCCATGGGATGAAAGAGAAAAAACTCTTTCATCAGTTAACAATGTTTTAAATAAATTCAAAAATATGTGAAGGAAAAAATGAACATGGGAAAAAAAAGGAGATTAGAGAGAATTTTCAGAGAGGACGGTAAATCAGTAATAGTTCCAATGGACCACGGAGTCACACTCGGCCCAGTTAGAGGGTTAATAAATATGCAGGAGATTATTGATAAATTAGTGCTAGGGGGAACCGATGGTATTGTTCTTCATAAAGGCATTGCACAAAAAATAGAAACTCGTGGAATGGGTCTTATAACTCACTTGTCAGCCAGTACAGAACTGAGTCCAGATCCCCTGTGGAAAGTTCAAGTCTGTAGTGTAGCGCATGCAGTAAAGTTAGGTGCAGATGGTATTTCAATTCATGTAAATGTAGGAGCTCCAAGAGAGGGGGAAATGTTAACGGATATGGCTTTAATTGCTGATGAATGCGAGGAATTTGGAATGCCCCTACTTGCTATGATGTATCCGCGGGGACCCAAGATTACCGATAGCAATGATGTAGAAATTATAAAGCATGTTGCAAGATTGGGAGCAGAATTGGGGGCAGATATTATCAAAACCAATTATACGGGTAGTCTAGAAACTTTTAAAGAGGTTGTGCAAAGCTGTCCTGTTCCCGTTGTAATCGCAGGTGGACCTAAACAGAAGAGTGATGAAGGTGTTTTAAAGATGATTTATGACTCGATTCAAGCGGGAGGAGCAGGAGTCTCAATTGGTAGAAATACATTCCAACATGAAAACCCAATTTTAATGACTAAAGCTCTCTCAGCATTAGTTCATAAAGGAGCAACTGTAGAAGAAGGTTTACTAATTCTCAGGGGAGTCAGATGAGAGAGTTTTGGATTGAAATTGAGAGTTCAATGACAAATGAGCTTAAAAAAGAGTTACTAAGAGCCTCTGAAGACCTGTGTGATGTAATAGTTTTAAGTGAAGCAGACATTCATCTTAGGAAATCGTGTACAAATCTTATAGCCTCCCCTGTTGATGGCGACATCCAAATAATAGGAGAGGAAATGATTAATCAGATCGAGATATTAAAGAAACAACAAAGAACACTATGCTTAAAGTTATTAGTTAAAGATAGGGATGACGAAGCTAAAGCTGTGAAAGCGGCAGAGAGCGGGGTTGATTACATTATTGTTATTTGTCCAAACTGGAAAATCATTCCTCTTGAAAATTTGATAGCTAAAACAAATAAAAAGACAAAGCTTCTCGCAGAGGTAGTGGATGCAAAAGAAGCAAAAATTGCTGTTGAAATCCTTGAATTGGGAGTTGATGGTGTTGTCCTTAAAACAGATAATCCAAAGGAAATAGAAGCAACAGCAAGAGTTCTGAAAAGTATTGTGAGTCTACCTGAAATTGAAGATGAAAATCAAAAAATTGAGTTAACAACGGTTAAGATTCTGAATTCTAAGCAATTGAGTATGGGATTACGAGTATGTATTGATACGTGTGACATTATGACACAGGGAGAGGGGATGCTTATTGGTTGTCAATCCTCAGGACTCTTTTTAATTCAAGCTGAGGTTGAGAAGAATCCGCATGTAGAACCTCGCCCCTTTAGAGTAAACGCAGGTCCCGTCTCTTTGTACATTCTCGATTCAGATAATAAGACGCGTTACTTATCGGAGTTAAAAGCGGGAGATGAAGTATTGGCAGTTAATAGGAAGGGAGATTTTCGAAAAGTTGTAATAGGTCGATTAAAGATTGAAAGAAGACCTCTGACACTCATTGAAGCTGAAATGGATGGATATAGAATGAAAACAATCGTACAAAATGCAGAGACAGTTCGATTTGTAACCAAAGACGGTTCTATATCGGTTAATGAACTAAATAAAAATGATGAAGTGTTAGCTTTTCGTCAGCTTGGAGGGAGACATTTTGGAGTTCTTGTTCAAGAGGAGTCTGTTACAGAAAGATGATAATTAAGGTCTGTGCAGTTGTAACGGCCACGAATATACCCGATGTAAAATGGATGGTTGAGAAAGCAGAGCAGTGTAATGCTGATATTATAGAGATAAGAATGGATTACCTTTCAGAGAAATTTAAAGTGGAAGAAATAAGAAAGTTAACATCACTTCCATTAATCGCTACTAATCGTCTCCACGAAGAGGGAGGATTTTTTCGAGGTTTAAATAAGGAGCGGGTTAAAATATTATTAGATGCTGCAGCAGCCGGCTTCGACTACATTGACATTGAACTAATGGCGAACAATTCGAGGAAAATCGTTAAGAATATCAAAGCGTTGGGTGCAGAAAGCATCGTTTCTCACCACATATTTACATTGACACCGAGACTGTCAGAAATCACAAAAATCTATGAAAGAGAGTTAAGTATAAAAGGTGATATTTGTAAAATAATCACAACAGCAAAAAAAATTGAGGATAATCTAACATGCCTTAACTTTGTAGTTGAAGCATCAAAATCAAATAATGTCATCTGTTTCTGTATGGGAAAGCAGGGAATAATTTCCAGATTACTTTCCCCCGTATTAGGAGGTTACATTACATATGCTTCTATTGGAAGAGGAAAAGAGTCAGCTGAGGGTCAATTAACAGTTGCAGAAACAAAAAAGTTTTACGAGTTGATCAACAAAAATTGATCTCGAAGATTAATAGTGAAACAAGACTCTATGGGGTTATTGGAGACCGTGTGGAACATTCATTTAGCCCTTTAATGCATAATGCTGCTTTCCAATTCCACGGTATAAACAGCGTCTATCTCACCCTTCAAGTAAAATCTCATGGTTTAGAGGACGCTATTAAAGGGATTAAGAGTATGGGTATACTTGGAGTAAATGTAACAATACCTCACAAGATTTCAATAATGAAATATTTAGATGAGATTGATTCTAATGCAAAAAATATTGGAGCAGTGAATACGGTAATTAACAAAAATGGAAGATTGATAGGATACAACACAGACGGAGCCGGAGCTTTAGAAGCTTTAAAAATGGGAAATGGAAACCCGGCAGGAAAAAAAGTTATACTTTTGGGAGCTGGTGGAGCAGCTAGAGCCATATCCTTTTCGATCGCGCCTGTTGTTAGTAGATTGGTTGTACTTAATAGAACAAGATCTAAAGCAACTTATCTAGTTAAAGCTATAAAAAAACGACTTAATATAGAGATAGTAGGAGAAGAATTAACAACTAGTAATCTTTCAAGGGAACTTACAGACACTGAAGTGTTAATCAATACAACATCCGTTGGAATGTTCCCAAAGATTGAAGAAACACTTGTAGATAGAAACATTATTAAATCGCATATGGTTGTCTTCGATATAATCTATAACCCTCCAGAAACACGGCTTTTAAGAGAAGCAACAGCATCAGGTGCTAAGGTTATAAATGGGATAAATATGCTTGTAAACCAAGGTGCTCTATCCTTCAAACTTTGGGTCGGATTGAAACCACCTATCGATATAATGCTTAAAGCAATCAAGAGAGAATTAAGGGAATGATAAGATGGTTGGGTTTGGAACAGCTATAGCATATGGTGCAGTGACTATAATAAACGCTATAGCCACAGGTAAAGGAGCAGCCTTAGGAGTGAATCTTTGGACAAGAGCAAACGTTCGATTGACAAGGGAGAAAGGAGTTGTTAATGGAAAAATTCTCTCGGAACCAAATGAGAATACAACACTAATTAAGGAATCTATATTAACTGTTCTAAAATACTTTCACGTTGAAAACAAATTTGGAGCTGAAGTAGAAACAGAGTCCAATATTCCAATAGCTAAAGGATTAAAAAGTAGCAGTGTAGCTTCAAACGCCTTAGTTTTAGCCACTATAGGAGCTCTAAGAAAAAATGTAGACGATTTCACCGTATTGAATCTGAGTGTAGATGCTTCAATTAAAGCTAAAACAACAATTACCGGTGCTTTTGATGACGCAAGTGCATCCTTCTTTGGTGATATCACTTTAACTGATAACCTAAAAAGGACAATATTAAAGAGATTTACAATAAAAGAAGACTTAACAGTTCTTCTTCACATTCCATCTGAGAAATCGTATACGTTTAAGTCTAATGTAGATAGGATGCGACTGATTGCTCCACAGATTAAAGTCGCTTTTCATGAGGCATTATCAGGTAATTATTGGACCGCATTGACAATGAATGGAATTTTATATGCAACTGCTTTAGGCTACGAACAGAAGCTAGCAATAGATGCGTTAGAAGCTGGCGCGTTAGCTTCTGGATTAAGCGGTAAAGGCCCTGCAACAGTTGCCATCGTATATGAAAATCAAATTGATAAGATTCTTGATGCTTGGCACACCTATGAGGGTGAGATAATTCAAGGAAAAGTGAATCATGAAAAGGCTAGAATAACGGAGAAATAATAGTGACCATTACTAAAAAGATAGGTTTTCAATAACAAACGATTTAATGATTAAAATTTAATCCCAAACCCAAATTTTTTCTTTTTCTTACGCCTATGCACTCCCATACTAAAATTTAATTCTAAATTATCTTGATAGTCTTAATTATGTATATACGTTATCAAGTCGTATGCTCCTTAAAAGTAAAAATCTAGCTAGCTAATAAGAATTACCTGTTTCAAGGGATTATCCAACTTTTGGGTTAAGGAACGTATTTGGCTAAGCTTGGGCTTTGTATATCTAAAGTATGAATTTGACGAAGGGGACTACTTATGTTGAATAGCGAATATCTGTTTAAAGCCAAGATCGTTCAAATGATTCTCACGAAAAAGAACATGGAAGCCATTAAAACACTGAGTCATCATTATAGTGTTGATATTCCACATCTGAAAGTTGGTATGCCCAAGAAGTATAGTAAGAACGTTGGATGTTATGTTTCTAAGACCAAGACCATCCATTTTATGAACCAGGAATATTTGAATAATCCATTCGTGATCCTTCATGAGTTTTATCATCATCTTCGAACACAAGGTAGAAGACATAGAGGTACAGAGAAATACGCCAACAGGTTTGCAGAAAAATTCATCGAAGCATTCAACACTTTACAAGAAATGTCTTAACGTTATCTCTTCTATACCATGTTTTTTTATCTAAGCTAGCTGCGATAAGAATTAAGTTTAGCACGTGCTCCATTTCTTGATCTTTTTGGCTCTTCTAATATTGTTGAATGAACTATTTCTAGCGATATGGCTTATAGTTAAAAGATTCAATTCATCTGCAATAGCTTCCGGATCTACCCAAATAGATATAAATGAGATAAAATGAGGGATCTAAATAAGGAAGAATATTTAGTTAGTTAATACAATTTTTTTTAACCCAGTTTTTGAAGTAAACACTTTTCACTTAATACAATAAAAATAAGAAGACTTAAAAAATTATCTTTTCGGTTCAATCCAGATATCAAGATAGAAATAAAATAACCTACCTCGGTCTATTTGTATAGTGAGAGGAGATATATTGCTCTGCGAGACCTGTGGAAGAGAAGTCGAAGTGCTTTATTCACTCATGATCAACCCATATAACATTTTTGGGTGCGAGAAGTGCCTTAAAGTGCTGAAAAACCTGATTAACCATTACCCAAAGTACAGTCGAGAGCGAATCGTACGTATATTGGAGGGGATAGTTGCTAAGCAAAAGATGACTGAAAAGTGGTGAGACAGGTAAAAAAGGCTACGCTAAACTAGATCCTGAAATCTTTGAGTTCTTAATAAATGAATATTCGATTCATGCTTTTCAGATACTCTATGTTGGAAATTCTCAAAAACATGATATAATCTGTATCTACAAAGCAGGTGTATAAGTTGCATAGTTAAATAGAAAAAATGAAAATCTAAACCTTGAAACATCAAAAACAAACTATGAACTTTCTCAGAATTGGAAGATAGCCCTCGATGATTACTTATCGTTTTATTTGAGAAATATTATAAAAATGAATTTCAAAAAAATGCGATATTATATATATCTATTCTAAAGTCTTCTTTTTATTCAAATTGATTTTTCGAATATCCACGTTAAAAATATTTATTTCTTTCTCATAAAATGGATCTTAACTGTTACTCTTTTCTTGTTAATACAGTTACATTAACTTTAGATTAAACCACAGTTTAAATTTATGATTGGATATAGTGTGTTACTAAGGGTATCCATTTTGTTTTCCAATTTGGATGGTCAAATAAAAGATGATTTCCTTTTTATATTACGGATTATTGGAGTTGAAAAATAAATGGTATTGAAGGAGTCTAATGAACAATATCGAATACTCTTTGAATCCACTCGTGATGGGATTATCATATCGGGACCTGAAGGTAATATATTATCTGCTAATCAGGTTGCAGCGGATATGATTGGTCTCAAGAAAAGGGAGGAACTGATTGGAAAATCTACAGCTGAATTCTATGCTGATCCAAATCAGAGAAAGACCGTATTTAAAGAGCTTATGAAGAAAGGATCTTTACAAGAATATGGCGTGACGTTAAAGAGAATAAATGGAGATCTTAGAAATGTTCTGGTCAATTTAACGCTTTTCAGAGACAAAGAAGGCAACATCTTACGAATAGACAGCATCTTCCGAGACATCACCGAACTTTATATATTCTTAGTGAGGTGAATGATACATAAGTTTAAAGAATCTACAAAATATTTCGTAAAGAAATATTCTATAAAATAGAGTTTTAAGTTTGATGATTAAATTTTAGTCCAAAATCCAAACGCCTCACCGTCACCCACACACATAGTCATGTATACACACTTTCTTTCATCTATACCGAGTGTACCCATAGCATACAACAACGAAAGACACAGGCTGATTGCTAAACTTTAAATTCTTTATAAGTTTTTTTATTATAATTAGATTTGACTTTCAACTTTTATAAAGAAAAGAATACAAAAGCGTAAAAAAAACGTGTTGATAGAAATGACCACTATTATCGTAGAGGAGACCGAGAAGCTTGATGGG
>DAOVAG010000199.1 GCA_030671165.1 Candidatus Bathyarchaeota archaeon
TGTTACTACAAAAGGTTTTAATTTATTTTTTTATCAAAACCATTCGAATTTCTTAGTCGATTGAGTCTTTATTTTTAAAAACAATGGTTTAGTTTTTCATTTAAAAAAACTTGTTTGTTAATATTTCATGTATTGAACTCTTTAATCCTTTGAGAAAGTGAAGTAACCAATTATTTCTTTGCGATAGGAATCTTGTTCTATTTCTAAGACAATGAAATGTTTCGAATTTAATAAAAATAAGAAGAAACTTACTATGTTCTCTTTTGATTTGATGTAATAATACATTTATATCTCAGAGTTTTAGCACTTATTCAATTCTAGATATTTCAACCTCCACTTAACTCTACATCTATATTATGAGCGATTGAAGAAGATCATTTGATCTTCTTTGTTTGTTTTAAGGCTTTCTGGGCTGCTTCAATCGTGATATCTGCTTCTTCTTTGTTATGGGCTAAATATAGGTGATTTCTCCAGGTTGGTTGAAATAATATTCCTTGATTAATCATCTCTTTGGCAAAAACGGCGGATCTCCTATCATGAGGGTATGCCATAGCTGTGGTTTTTACACCAATCGTTGCTCTTAAATCACTAGTTCTCATAATTTTTTCTTGTTCCGTGAAAATAATTGTAAAGCAGGGTCCGACACCTTGAACAATCGCGTCGATATCAAGATCATCAATAGCATCTTTTAATCCTTTAATGATACTGTCACCTATTTGGTTCAAGTGTTTATAACTTTCTTTTCTTTCAAGTTCAGTAATAGTAGCGTATGCCGCTGATGTTGAGATAGGATTTGAATGGTACGTACCTTTAAGAAAAACACGTCCATAAGTTACGGTTTCCATAATTTTTTTGTTACTTGCCACAGCTGAGATCGGGTACCCATTCGCCATCGCTTTACCATATGTTGCAATATCGGGGATGACACCTTCTAACTCCTGTACACCCCCTAATGCTACTCTAAATCCGCTAATAATTTCATCAAATATCAATAATACATCGTTTTTCTTAGTGATTTTACGCAAACCTTCCAGATATCCCTTCTCTGGTATTATACAGGGACCATTAAATTGGTAAGGTTCAGTTATAATAGCAGCGATTTCATTTCCTTGATTTGATAAGACTCTTTCTACCGAATCTAAATCCTGCCATTGAAGAATTATCGTATCTTCTACTGCACCCTTTGTGAGTCCATGAGATATTAATCTAGGAGAAATATTTCCACCAAATAGATTAAGAATTGTCCAATCGTGAATGCCATGATAATGCCCATCAAATTTTATTACTTTAGCTTTTTCAGTATAAGCCCTTGCTATTCTTAATGCAGCTGTGGTTGCTTCTGATCCTGTGTTTAACATATGAACTTGTTCAGCACATGGAATAGATTTTACCATCTTTTCACTAAGTTTGATGTCAAGTTCATAATTCAAACCAAAATGAACTACTCCTTTTTTTAACTGTTCCCTAACAGCTTCTGTTACTTTTGAATCCCCATGACCAAGGATAGTGGGTCCCATACCGCCATAATCTATGAATTCATTTCCGTCCACATCCCATATACGTGATCCTTTTGCATGATCAATAAATTTAGGTCGTTGAATTTCGATTCCACCCATGACTGTTCTTTTTCGTACGTATTTATTAGATCCACCAGGTATAACTCGTTCAGCAAGCTCAAAAAGTTCATCAGATTTTGCAAAACTTAGTTTTTTCATATTTATTCCTCGAATATTTTATATCTGAATTTACTATTTATCTTTTCTTTTCATTTGATGATTAATATTGTGAGAACAAATTCACATTTTCTTTAATTGTTGGAGGGAAGGTTAGTTTATGTTTCGATCTATTATATCGATGTAGAATGTCCTCTAATATTGTTATAGAAATCCCCGTTTTCCGACTCACTTCTTTAGGCGATAGGTCTTGATCAAATAAACCTACTAGAGTTGGATCAAGCTTAGTGTAATCAAGAGGTATTTCATCGGTTGCTTTATGTCCTGGGTATAGTTGAGGACTGCTTGGCTTATAAGCGATTTTTCTTGAAATATTCAAATAATTAGCTAATTCTCGCATTTGGGTCTTATACAAGTGAATACATGGATAAAAATCAGCTCCACCATCACCATACTTGGTGAAGAAACCTATAAGAGCTTCACTTCGATCGCTTGTTCCGGCTACTAAATAATTTTGACAATTTGCATAATAATAGAGAATAATCATTCGAATTCTAGCTATAATATTTCCCATGGCTTTTTTTTTACCATGATCCTTAAAGCTCACTTGAAGAGTTTGAAAGAAGCTTTTGCAAACATGATCAATATTGAGGTTTATTGTTTCAATCCCCAGTTGATCAGCCAAATCTTGAGCATCATCCATATCCTCTTTTGGAGTAAAATCTATTGGCATCATGATTCCGAGAACTTTATTTTTACCCAACGCTTGAACACATAATGAAGCTGTAAGGCTGCTATCCACGCCTCCGCTTAACCCAATGACGGTTCCCAAGGCTTTTGCTTCTTTTATAACCCGTCTTATGAACTCCGAGATTTCTTCAACAGTTTTTTGATGATTCAGTTCCGGTACGCTAATCATTTCTTTTCCTTCTCATCGAGAATTAATAGTCTTCCTAAATAAAATCTCTTTCCTACATAATATGATAAAGAATCTGTGACAATATCTAAACATAGCTTCTCTACTAGTGACATATCTAATATTGTGCGATTTATTATATTTAAACATCTGAAATAAAATTGGAAA
>DAOVAG010000104.1 GCA_030671165.1 Candidatus Bathyarchaeota archaeon
CCAGCTCTAAGAGAAGATCTGTTGTTTAAGGTAGCCAACATACATGAACAGAATCACGAATTTAAAGATTGTACCCCAAAATTATGAGATCAATTATGAATTTGTGATTTTACCGGAAGTGATAAACGATGGCAAATAATATACTGGATAAAAACGTGAAAATTGGACTTGAGATCCATTGCCAACTTACCAACCTAAACACTAAGCTATTCTGTGGTTGTTCAGCGGACTATAGAGTTAAACCATCAAATACACATCTTTGTCCTGTCTGTCTGGGCATCCCCGGCTCATTACCCGTAGGAAATAAAGATGCCGTCAAAGATGCAATCTTAGTAGCCCTCGCTCTAGAGTCAAAAATCATGAGTAAGCTCTTTTTCTTCAGGAAGAACTACTTCTACCCTGATATGCCTAAGAACTTCCAGATTTCACAGTACGATAAAGCTGGTGGTGTTCCGATAGCTATCGGAGGACACGTCACTATACAGACGGATAATCATGAGAAAAAGATTGAAATAATTAGAATCCAACTAGAAGAAGATCCAGCGAAACTTCTCCACCAGGGATCAATTGATGTTTCATCTTATACTCTAATCGATTATAATCGGGCGGGTATAGCCCTCCTAGAGATCGTTACCGAACCATGTTTAAAATCCCCAAAAGAGGCTAGAATCTTCCTTCAGAAACTCAGATCCATTCTTGAACATTTAGGAGTGTCAGATGGTAAGCTTGAGGGTGCTATGAGGTGCGATGCAAATATTTCCCGTATTGGTGGAGACCGTGTCGAGATAAAAAACATATCCTCTTTTAAAGAGGTTGAAAGAGCATTAACTTTTGAGATAGTTCGTCAGAAGTCCTTGTTTTCTAGAGGCATAAAAGTTAAGATGGAGACTAGACATTGGGATGATGTTCGAAGACTTACGATATCTCTACGTACAAAGGAATCGGAACAGGATTATAGATACTTCCCTGAACTGGACCTTGTCCCAATAACCATCTCAAAAGAAGAGATTGATAAATTAAGGCGGAAAATGCCTGAACTTCCTGACTCCAGACGACAGAGATTCATCGAAGTGTATAAACTTCCGGCGTATGATGCGGGAGTGTTGACAGATAGTAAAGCCTTAGGTGATTTCTTTGAGGAATGTGCTAAAATTTATCCATATGCCAAAAAAGTCAGTAATTGGATCATGACTGATCTTCAAAGGTGGCTACACGAGAAGAATGTTGAGATTTCCAAGTCTAGGATTACACCACAAGCTCTTGTAAGCATGATCCGTCTCATTGATAGCGGAATTATCAGCGGGAAAATCGCGAAAAGAATTCTACCAGAACTAATTATGACCGGAAAGTCTCCCGAAGAGATTGTTGAGGAGAAGCAACTATTAAGAATCTCTTCCCGACATGAAATAGAGAAGTTAGCAGATAAAGTTCTTGAGAACAATCCTCAGGCGGTCAAAGATGCATTAGTTGATGAAAAAACAGTACATTATCTTGTCGGTCAACTGATGAAACTCTCCAAAGGAAGAGCTGACCCACAACTATCAAATGTGATAATGAAAGAAAAATTGAAGAATTACCTTGAGAAGTAGGACAGCTTCAAAATGGGACAATGTTAGATACGAAATCTATTATTCTTTTTTCCCGTCTCAATGTGATTTTACCAATAGTCCACCCTACAATAGCTCCAACAAAAACATCTAGAGGATAATGTATTCCTAAATAAAGTCTACTAAAAGCGACTAGAAACGAGAGCAAATAGAGAGCAGAAGAACAAAGAGATAGCTTCCTTGTTACTACAGCAGAGAAAACGAAGAGTCTTGTTGAATGACCACTTGGAAAACTTGTCCCCAGTTCATTGATAAATGGGATAACTGTGGGCAGAGTTAAAAAAGGTCTAGGTCTTGAAATGAGCTCCTTTAAGAGAAAGATAGTAATCGTTCCGATTAATAATGATATAAAAATTAGAATTGCTTCCTTTTTGTGACCGAAAAAATGGAAAAGAAGTGAGAAAAAGACAATTACTGAAGCTCTACCCATCTGTGTTATGACATAAAAGATGGTATTGATGATAGGGTTTGTTAGAGCAGGATTAATCTGAACAAGTATTGAAGCATCCAAAGAAGAAATCCATGAAGGGAAGACATCTTGACTCGCCACAATAGTCGTAGTATTTGTGAGTTCGTAAATGTATTCGAGGAGAATGGTGAATCCAACAAAGAAGATAATTAGCAAGAACTTATTCTGATAAAAATGTTTACGCTTAGTGTTCTTGTCCTCTTCCATTTTTTTATCCAGCATGTACAATAATTTGTTAAAAGGGGATTTCAAATCATTGCTTGATTTTTTTTAAAAGCCTTCCTAGCGTATGTGATATACCCTGAATGACCCCGCATCAAGGTTTCTGGTCGGGTTGCCCCTTCTTTAATTTTCATCTTTCTCATGATGCTCTCGATGGTCACAATACCGACGAATTCATTATTCTCTAATTCAATGACAGTCTTAACAACCTGCTCAATTGTTGGGCTGAATGAAACGATACATCCACTTCCTCTTAAAGCCTCATAAGCTCTTTCTATGACAAGCCAAGGAGTTGCTAGGTCAAGAATGACTGCGTCAACGCCACTCTCAGATATTCCAGAGGTTATGTCTTCATTCTTCAACTCGACATATTCTGAAACATTCGCTTTCTTCAAATTCTTTCGAGCTTTTGTTAAGAATTCCCCTCTCACTTCGTAACTATATACCCTTCCATTTGGTTTAACATAATGAGCAAGAGCACACGTTAACGCCCCACTCCCAGTACCAGCTTCCACAACTCTACTGCCTGGTCCAATGTTTGAATAAGTCACGATTAAAGCTATGTCCTTTGGGTATAGTATCTGCGTTGAACGACGCGCTTTCTTGATATAATCGTAAATTGTTGGTTTTAAGGCGACAAACTCGATACCAAGGCTGCTTAAAACTTTCTCACCATATTTCTTCCCGATCAAATCCTCATTTTGAATGAAGCCTTTATGGGTATGAAGTTTCTCACCCTTCTTAATCTTGATTAAAAAAGTTCTCTTTGTATCTAAAAGAAAGAGAACATCGTTCCCCTCTTGAATAATATCTCTATCGATCATGTCTGAATTTTCTGTCGAGTCTGATCACCTTACACTTTTTTCTCGATATACTAATATTTTTAATCATTAATAGGTTTCGTATAGATTATCTTGAGTAGAAGATTGAGTGATATAGAATAATCTTTACAGTAATGATGAGAATCAATATGTTTATCGACCGATTAGAATTTAAAGACTAAGAGATGTATTATTAAGAGTTCGAATGGTTTCCCCAGCCATTCTACTATAAAAACCTAAAAAATGGATCTGACGTGAGTTACAGCTTGTCAACTTTATTTTTAAATATTCCCTTCAAGACAGAAAGAGTAGTGAAAAAACGTCGACTTGATCTTGATATTTGAGAGAAAGGATATGAAAACTTGGATACTAAAGGTATAGCTATCATTGTCGTTTTTGCTGCTTTATATGCCGTAAGTGTGATCGCGTTACCATCAATAAGCTTTAACATTTACCAAGTAAGGTTAGCAGATGCTTTACTTCCATTATCTATGATCTTTGGGATCCCAAGCGCTATTGGATTAAGTCTAGGGACATTGGTGGCAAATGTTTATGGTGGATTAGGACTCATAGACATTGTTGGGGGTTCCATTGCAAACTTGATTGCATGTGCTCTATCTTGGTATATCTCACAAAAGAAGGGTATTATACATAGATTCTTTGGTACATTTGTGGAGACGATGGTAATTACTATAATTGTTGGAGGATACTTATCATTTATCTTTGATGTTCCATTAGAATTTGGTTTATTCGGTATCCTAGTGGGATCTATTATAGCTATAAACATCTTGGGATTTCTATTAGAAGAAGCAATACGGCGAAGCTTCAGTATAAGAACATAAAAATGTTTCTTTTCAAAAATTTTAAGAACAAATATTTCTAGAAAACCCATGGTCAAGACGGGAGAATTGTAGTTTTTTAAAAAGAAAAGTGAAGAATTATTTATATCTTGCTCTCCGCCTCTTCCGAGCACGCTGTTGTCTACGCATCTTTTTCTTCTTCGATTTCTTACTTCGATGTTTCCTCGCCATCTTAACCACCTTAATAAGTCAATAATCTGTGAATATATATCT
>DAOVAG010000049.1 GCA_030671165.1 Candidatus Bathyarchaeota archaeon
AGGAAGATTCCATATCAAATCTGGACCTCCGACTAGTAGTGCTATCCTCCAAATCTGGATGATACGTCGACCAATGCCTTTCATCCATTCTTCTTGACTAATATTTCACCAGATTACAGTTTTTAGGAAGTCCCAGAAAAACACTTGGAAACACCCCATCAATATAGCAAATGTAAAAAAAGAGGGATCATAGATAGCACTAAACAATTCTGACATCGAAGATCTAGGAATTGAAGTGTGTTCTCCTCCTTGGGCTGATAAAGCGTAACCTAAGTAATATGAAGGTTAATCAAATTTGTTATATATGAAAAAAGTTAAGTAATATGTTTGAAGAGTTTATTTAATGAAAGGAATGTAATTATGAGAACTCCATCTTCAAATAAATTTATTAATGCTCTAAGTCAACTCGAAAAAGAAGGGGTTTTAGATAAATCAATCTTAATAAATGCTGCAAGCCTTCGTATTTTAGGTGTTCGAATTTATACATATTTCATTGATCTTCTCGTCAAAAAAGATTATTACTTTACAAAGGCAACTGAATTGAAATTCTCGGCTAAATATGAGTTAGAGCCAGTGTTATTGAGAATCGCAGACTTCCCATTAAGATTAGGTACCATTAGTGGGGATCTTTGTTCGTTTCGTCACTTAATAGAACCATATAACATCTACGAAGAAGTAGAGTTTAAGTTAGATGGACAGACAAAATCGATTAAAATAAGACCTCATGACTACCTCAGAAAAGATTATGAATCAGCGATAGAGAGTATGATTCAACGTTTTGACGAACGGTACTGGCAAGATTTACAAAGTTACCATAAACAGTTAGAGGCTATAGATCTAGGTCTGAGTAAAGATGCTATACAATTTGGCCCACAAAAATATCTCAAGTTTGAAGAGTAACTATTCTCTCAAGATAATCTCACCCTTTACTTTATAGAATTGAGGTTTACAGTCACATAATCGTTCAAATATTGATCTGTTTAATTATTCATGTGACTTTTTCTCTATAAAAGTAAACGAATTACTGGAGTATTATCTTACGTTTACAAAACTTCTGTTAGTGTGCTTGAAGTTGTTATAGTGCTTTAACATAAACTAAAAGCTCTTTTTTCACCATTATGGAATTCTGTCAAATTACCATAATGCCTTTTCATTATTATACTCCTAATTTCTGATCAGGAACCAACTTTTTTGCTAATATCTGTCTGGTTATCTAATTCCCTTTCCACTTGTCTTGAAGAACATAGATTTATGGACAGAATAAGAGAATATTGTAGGCTATCTCCTGTATTTTCCATTTATTGATCAGATCTTGGACTATAAATTTAGCGTATAAAGATCAGGTGTGTGATTATTTTGGCTTGTATTTGGATGATATTATTTATGCTAGTTTATTGGGGATTTTCTGTACACTGTTCGATAGCACCCATTTTGATATGAGGTTTTGGTGTCTCTGGTAACGTTTGTCCATGAGGATGAAATTACACCAGTCATCTCTATGTCTGATTCCCCTCCCCATCGCTTGGTTAGCCGCTCTAAAAGCATCCATTATATACCATTTCTCCCCCATTCTACTTTTCTTTTCGTTCAAGTATTGTATTTGTGCTCGCATTACAGGATCACTGTAATTCGCGTATGGAACACCAATTAAGAAGATACCTCTTGCTTCTTCATAGGGGAAATTAGATCCTTCAGCATTTCTCCCTCTGAAAACACCACATAATACTGCCCCTTTTTGAGATTTTGTTGACTTCTTATATTCCTCTACCACTCTCCGGTTTTCATCTGCTTTAGCACCCTCAACAAAAACATTTTTTCCCTTAAAGGTAAGATATGCCTCTGAACCGATTATTATCCCCCTTCTTCTCCAAACCTTCAAACAATCCATCATAAATTTTCTCTGAGGGAAGAAGATCAGAACTCCATTTGGGATCTTGACGATCAGTTGAGAGATCTGCTCCCCATAACGCTGGATCATTCTCTCATTTCTTTCACTGAATCGAGTGGTGACAGAGGTATCAATTATTGTATGAACGTTTTCTGGATTTGCTATAGCTGTGTATGTTCGTGTCTGAGCTTTTTCTAATTCCAAGATCTCTGTAAAAAATTGTATAGGAGAGAGAGTTCCGGACATAATCAGTGAACCATAAGCTTCTTCTATAACTGGTTTAATGGCTAGACTTGGATCTAGACATTTATAATCGACCCGGTTAAAACCATAAAATGTTCTTTTAAAGACTGCTACATAGCTATTGCTGGGGCTAGATTCCACGAGTGATAGAAATTTAAGTATTCCATTCAGATAACACACCGGATAATCTTCCTGTTGCACTTTATAATTTCTTATCTTATCTACGACATCTGAAAGGGAATCTGTGAAAGAAGTTAATTTCTTCACTTTTAGGACGTTTTTGAGTTCTTCATGTAACTTGAAGCCTGACTCCGTTACGATATTTCCAGAGACTTTTCTTTTAAGATACACTTCTAAATCATCAATGAATATATTAGAGCTTTCTACTCTCTCTAACTCTTTTCTAGCTATGTCTAAACTTCGTTCAGAAAGAGTATCACTTAAAACGTCTTGACTGATCTGATCCGCGTTATGAGCCTCGTCGAAGACCAGAAATTTATCATTCAACTCTAACTTAATTGAAGATCTGATCTTCTCATTAAAAACGTACTGATAGGGTGCCACAATTAAAGTGCAGTTTTCTGCTGCTCTTCTAGCTAAAAAATAGGGACAAACTCTTCTTACTCTTCCTTGGCTCCTAAGTTTCTGGATAGATAACACACTTGGAATAAAACTGGATAATCCACTTTCTTTTTTAAATGGACATTTTTTAGCTTCATTAAGCAATCTACATGCTTCTGAAGCATCTAAAGCTGAGAGACTTCTACACTTTTCATTCAAACATAAGTGTTGTCTACTAGCCAAATTTACCGCTGAAAACGTCGATTCAGAGTTTTGGTTGATACGTTCAACCTCAAGTAGTACTTGTCGCACTTGCTCATGTGTCCTGGTTACATAGATAATTTTGTGACCGATTGGTAGGAGACTTGCAAGTGCTGATACTGTCTTTCCGAAGCCGTTACAAGCTTCAGCAATTAATATTCCTTTATTGCCCACTATGTTTTTTATGTCATTCATGAACTCTAGTTGTTGATTATATGGCTTGTATGGGAACAAAGGCCACTCAATATTTTTCTCAGCTCTGCCCCTTTTTTTCACTTCAATACGGTCTCTGTAAGATAGAAATTTACCGCAGATTCTACAAAATTTATTATCACTATATTCCTTTATTGAGTGTGATATACCACATTTGGGACAGAGGAATGCATAATACAAATTATCACAAACTAAAGTTACTCTCACAAAGCATTCTTTATTTGTAGTTATGGTTGTTCTTAAATGAAGAGGTAAATTTTCGAATAGTTTTTTCTTATTTATCGAAAGATGGATATAAAGAAATAATCTTTTTTTATAAAATAAGACTTGTTTCCAATTATTTTAACTACAGATATACATAGAATAAACTATTCCAGAGAAGAGACTATATTTCAAATATTTTCCCGCTCCATTTTATCCTTATTGACTAAACTAAAACCTTGAAAAAAGCGGCTGTATTTACTTTAAAAATCGAAGTATCGATTTAGCTCTAGAGAATTTGAGAATAATTAAAAAAAAGAGTAGTATTGGCGAAAAATATATCCCGCCTTTGTTATGTGGACTTTAAGACATTAACTTGCTGCTAATATCTATAACTTTCTCTTCTTGGGGGTCTATGTTTCTCCCAACAGGTCTTACAGTAGACCGGTCTTCCCTCTGTAGGTTTGAATGGTACTTCACATTCTTCTCCACAATCAGAGCAAACTGCTTTACTCATTTCCCTTGGACCGAAACTGCGTCTTCGATAACCCATATATCTTTCACCTCGATTTCTTAACTATACAAAAGAACTTATCTATCAAAACAGCAGTCTTAAATAAAAACTCCGTTGTACGCTGGAACTCAACAATATCTTATTACTATTTAAAGTTAATGTAAATGGCAGTCTATTTACTACTCTATTTTATTCCTTGATGAACATGCTGAAATTGTCGTCTACCACTCGTAAAATAGGACTCTTTCTTATCGATACGTCATCTCTTTACTTTATTCTGTAAATGTGTAACTCATTTCTATATTTTTAAGTAATCCTTTTTGTAAGTGTTAAATGATTTAAGAATAGCTTAGATAGTAATGAGTACCTTCACCTATCGAATTGAAGGAACGACAAATGACAGTGCTAAGGTATGATAAGGGTAGTCTTTTACTTCGAGGTGAGACTGGAACTCCTTATGGTCACTGGGACCCCCGGGTCAATGCATTTCGCGTTATGGCTATTTATTACTCTGATGTTTTATCTTTTCTAAATAGAAGCCACATATTCTATCGGGATGAAGCCGCTGATCCGCTTCCCATTCCCTCCCTTTCCAGTCGGGTTGAATTAAGATTATACCAGACATCTGCGTTAGATGCTTGGTTTGAAGTAGGTGGAAGAGGTGTGATTGTTCTGCCTACTGCTGCTGGCAAGACTTTCATAGCGTTAAAAGCTATTGAAAAATTAAATGTTGCTACATTAGTTGTCGTACCTACTTTAGACCTCTTAGACCAGTGGCGGCAACATCTAATTGATCAGTTTAGAATGGATGTAGGGATTATCGGTGGAGGAGAGAATGTACTTAAACCAATAACTGTGTCCACTTACGATTCAGCCTATATCAAAGCAGAGTATCTGGGAAATAAATTTATGTTCATCGTCTTTGATGAAGTACATCATCTTCCAGCACCAAGCTACAGTCAAATTGCTGAAATGTATATCGCCCCTTATAGGATGGGACTTACAGCTACTTATGAAAGAGAGGATGGTCTACACTTGGACTTGCCTCGATTGGTAGGGAGTCGTGTCTATCAGCTTGAGGTGGATGATTTAGCTGGTAAGCATCTGTCTCCATATACTCACGAAAAAATTTTGGTGAAATTGACTCCTACGGAACAGATGGAGTACCAGAGAGAGTATGGTGTTTTTATAAGTTATCTGAAAAAAAATAGGATATTGTTGAAGAATAGAGAAGATTTTCGACGGTTTATTATGAGAACGGGGCGTGATCCTCAAGCAAGGAAGGCTTTATTGGCTCGGAATAAAGCGTTGAAAATAGTTCTTAATTCGGAGGCTAAAATCAAAGCTCTGGGTGAATTTCTAAGGATCTACACCAAAGAGAAGATTTTAGTATTTACTCGCTTCAATCAGCTTGTTTACCGTATTAGTCAGCATTTCCTAATTCCTGCTATAACCTATCAAACCTCAAGAGAGGAGCGGAAAGAGATTCTTGAAAAATTTAAAGCGGGACAATACCGAGCAATCGTTACCAGTCAGGTTTTAGATGAAGGTATCGATGTGCCCGACGCTAGTATAGGATTCATCTTGAGTGGCACAGGAAGTAGTCGAGAGTACATCCAACGTTTAGGAAGAATTTTGAGAAAAAGACCTGGGAAACATGCTAAACTAATCGAGATTGTTGCTCAGGAGACGTTGGAAACCCGGATAAGTCGAAGGCGACACCGACTGGAGTAGTAAACTTTGTTACCTTCAGGTTTATTAATCACAAGGAGATGGCGTGACAGAATAAAGCCTGTTTACGTCGAGTTAAACCAAGAAAATCTTAGTGTTGCACATTTAATTATTCAAACCTACACTGATTATCTTGGAAAAAGGAAATTTGAATTAAATGAAGCCTTGAGCGGACTCGAAGATCTTGGTTACGATTACCGCTTTATAAGGGGACTCTCAATACTTCTAGATCGAAAATGTTTACTTGAATCAAAAACAACCCTAGATCCATTTAAGATCAGGAAACATGTCTTTAAAATTACGCATAAACAAGGTTTTCCGACTACTCCCAATGCAAGACGGAGCATTCTTCATCAAAGCGCTTCAGAATTGGGGATAACAATCGAAACTTTAGAGAACACCCTCTATAGCGACTTGGATGATGAACTTATCCTGAAAGATCTCGAGTCCATTTCCCCTCAATCATTGTTGAGATGGTATAATCTTAGCTTAATCCAAACTCTCTTCTTCTACTCCACTGAACTTATCTTCACAGTCACCGGAAACTGGCAACGAATATTCAGACAGATTAAGTGGCTGGGGCTTATTTACACCATATGGAAAAAGGGTGAGAGGTACGAAATAAGGGTTGATGGTCCTACTTCCCTCTTTAAGCTCAATCGTAGATACGGAACAAGTCTAGCCAAATTATTACCTACAATTCTTCAAAGTCAGGATTGGAGTGTAAAAGCAAAAATTCTCCGTCGAAAAAGGGAAGGGCGTCTCTTAAACCTTGAGTTGAATAATCATAAACAGGGTATGTAT
>DAOVAG010000155.1 GCA_030671165.1 Candidatus Bathyarchaeota archaeon
CAATTAATGAACCAACGAGGTTCTGAGCATTATGTAAACTAATAACAGGTGTTCCGAGGGAAAGCATTCCCTGGACAAGAAGACGCTCTATACTACTCAACTCACCAATTACAAAGATGACTCCTGGAGCATTTTCTTCTATACTATGAGATAATTCGTGAAGATCACCAACGGGTATTCTGCCATAAATAAGGGCATATCTTACGAGTAACTGAGCAAAATATATGAGTCCTGTTTGTGAGGACCCGAAGCTTGTAACAGATTCTGGAAATTCTTCAATTCTCCCAACAACACTACCCGTAACGAAGACTCTAAGTTTTTTTTCCTGAAGCTCATTGATCAACTGGAATACAGCGTCTTTCTCTTCTTTACCCATGAGAAGAGCCCAACCATTGGTACCCTCATTAAGCGCTACACATAACCATCGAAATGCATCATCAACAATGAAGAATCGTTCATCATCCTTTAAGGACGTAACTAATTCAGCTAACCACAGAGCATCTGAATAGAATCCACCGATTTCCTCTTTCACATGTTTCAAAGCGTGGTTGATCTCTTCTTTATTGGGAGTATTCACGCCGGTTATTCCATAGAGTAGAGGATACGTATATTCTGTACCTTTAAACCCCTTCAGTTGACTGAATGGAGTTAATGAATTTTTCATATAATTATAAAATGTTTTTACCATAAATATCCAGAATCTAAGATCTATGCCGAATATTAAAAAATTTCTATAGCTAAAAAAAAGGTTAATTTTTTAATTGGTGTGTATTCCTAATTTTTTCTTCGTCACTTCGACCAATCCAATTGGACCGGTCATCATTACATCACCAGCTGGAGAAGCGAAATGGATAGGTAAATTAGTTTGTGCTAAAATATTTCTATTCGGTCCAGTCACTGCAATTTGCTCAATTTTTGAAAAGTAAGGTGTATCTTCTAAGAAGAATAAACCGTGTCCACCATCCTTGAACACTTCGTCATCACTCAGTTTTCCATTCATAAAATCAATCAAGAGTTGCTCAATTTTCTGGGGATTTAAAGCTTGAGTATGATGTTCAAGTAAACCCATAATTTTTCCCTGGAAGATTATCGCAGCCATAGTGTGACCATTACCAACATTGACAGCTAGAATTAATTCTTTTTCTGCAATTACTGGATCCTGCAAACAACCCATTATAGCAGCTAGGGCAGTATCCATGAGAAGAACCTTCGTTTTGGGTAGTTGCCTTTTTGAGGCTTCGACTGCAGACTTCATTCTGAGGAAACATGAAGGAACCTCATTAGCCATGAATGCTAAAACTTCAGGTCGTGAGTTGATCTCCAAGAGTTCCTTCATCTTCTGAATCCGGACTCTTCGATTACTTGTTCCTTTTGTGTAAACACCATGGTCCTGGATAGCAATTGCGACAACATCGATATCAGAGAAGTTCTCGTTAAAATTAGTTAAGAACTCTTTGAGTTTAGTAAGGTTTACCTCTTCAAGGATCAAAGTTTCTCCAGAGAAACTCATCAAATGATTATCTTGTATTATTTCGATGCCTAAAGCGCGAACATCATCTAGATTGTTTCGTACAGTATACGCAGCAGTTTCTAACATGACAACACGGTACCCAGCTCTTATGTGTTTTTTTAGTGATGATGTAAACGCGCCCCCTCCAATAATATCTCCTTTTATCAGAACATCTTGGCGCAACTGAGTGATTTCTCTAATCTTTGCTGCAAAAATTTGTGTAGGGGAAGGTAAAACAATTTTTATACAGTTCTCAATGTTCTCTTTTGTAGTATCATAAAGAAGAACATCCTCTGTGCCAGCTCCAATATCTAAAGCTAAGATCTTCATCTCTATTTCTCCAAAAACCTCTAAACTCTATTGTTATATTAGAATCTTATTGAATAGATATGTAAATCGAGGAAAAATTTCAACTATTGATCAAAATTAAACTGCTTAAGTCATATCGCACTTTTAATGAATTAATTATCCACCATGTTTAAGAACTCCATTTTTGCACATACAGGTCGTATGAAAAACTATAATCAAGACGATGAGATTACCTTAACTTCGATATTTAATTAGTATTGAAGATTTTTATCAACTTGATTGATTGGTGGTTTTCCATCAGCGACTCGAACAATGTTCTCTGCAATAATTCGAAGAGTTATATCAGAGCTTTTATCCGTTGAGCCTATATTGTGTGGTGTAGCGATTACGTTCGGTAACTCCCAGAATGGATATAGTGGTAACGTTCCACTTGGGTTCCACTTGGGATCCCACCAGTGAGGTGGCCACCAGACATCTAGAGCAGCACCAGCGATCCATCCTTCCTTTAATGCTTTAAATAAAGGTTTTTCCTGGATTATAGCGGCTCGAGCGACATTGATTATGTAAGCTGTCTGTTTCATCAAACCAAGTTCATGTTCACCGATCATCCCACGAGTCTCTGGTGTTAAGGGAACTGTCACTATAATAAAGTCAGATTCTTGAAGTATAAAATCAAGATCTTTAGGTTCCCCGAGGAAGTCAAGGCAGAGCTGAGTTTTCAGAGTTTCATCAGGATGACGCTTCAATGCAAGGATCTGCATCTCAAAACTTTGAAGAAATCGAGCCACTTCTCTGCCGATATGACCTAGACCTATGATTCCTACTTTTTTTCCACGGAGTTCGACTCCTTGACCTCGCTTTATCTCTTTTCGTTTAAAACTGTTATGTCGCTGAACTATTTGTTTGGCTAGGGCGAGAAGAAGAGCTACAATTCCCTCCGCTAACGGTATGGGATTTGCACCAGACGTATTAGCCACGAAGACTTCATCGCTTAGAACAGCAAAGGGAATTGCATCAACACCGGCTCCAGTTTTCTGAATGAGTCGCAAATGCTTAGCAGCTCGAGCTACTTCAGCAGATAGGCGGACGCAAACAATCACTTCAACGTCACTTACAAGGCTGATCAGCTCTTCATCTGATCTCGTCTTGGAAACGACCAGTTCAATGGAGGGAGGTAGCATCTCCCGTAAACGTGATACCAATCTCCCTAATCTGGGTGAAGCTATTAACACCTTCAATAATTATCACCACGCTAAGTAGTATAATCTGTAATAATAAACTATTCATATAATTTAATTAATTCCTTCCAATAATTCAAAAGAGACCATTATTTCAACTTGAATATTATTATGTCTTCTCGAAGCGTA
>DAOVAG010000063.1 GCA_030671165.1 Candidatus Bathyarchaeota archaeon
AAAAAATAAGTATATAAAAAGAGTTCATTAGGCACGAATATGATAACGATCTAAACTCTTTATAAATTCTATTAATTAATGTTAACCAACAAGAAACTTAGCTTATTATGATTTAGAAACACTGGAACTCTTAAATATGAGTTTTACAAGCAAATTAGAAGGGGCTGGTAGCTCAGCTTGGTTAGAGCGCACGGCTGATAGATCACGAGTTGATATAGAAACCGTGTGGTCGGGAGTTCAAATCTCCCCCGGCCCATCATTAAAAGTTTAGTGTGACATTGTAAAAACTATAAATTAATTTCGTTTAGAAATTTGTAATTATGGACAATTCCTTTAGACTATTTTTATGATTTTATAGGCACTATCATGTACCGGATACATCCAAAATTTACTATTCTCCTTAGGAGTTATTGAGGATTTATCTACTACTTTACGAGTGGTAAACTAGCTTCACTTATTTTTGTTGAATAGTTTGTAAAACTTTGTATAAATATTGGGTGAAGAGTTTACAGTTTAGTTTGCAGTTTCTAGAAATGATAAAATATTAAAGATAATGTGAGCAGCTTGGATTGAAGTAATTCCAGAATCATAGTGGGGAGTTAATTCAACTAAGTCGAATCCAACTATTTTATGGTCACAAAGAGATTGGAGAATGTTTAGTAAAATATGTGGCGATAATCCTTCTGGTATGGGATTACCAACAGCAGGTGCGAAAGATGGGTCAAGAATATCCATATCTATTGTCAAGTAGATTCGTTCAAAGTTAGATAATGCATTCTGTATATCTTTAACAATCTGTTCTGGTTTCTGATGTTTAATATCCATGGATGTTATATATCGTAAGTTTTCTTTATTTGCATAATCAAGTTCTTCCTTACTGAAAGCTCGAATACCAACCTCAACTATTCTATCTGGACCTAATGATTCACAGAGTCTTCTCATGAAAGTTGCGTGTGAAAGGTTAAGTCCTAAGTATTTATCTCTTAGGTCCATGTGTGCATCAAAGCTTAAGATTGCAATGTCGTCGAATGCTTCAACACAGCCATAGGTAATTGTGTGTTCACCGCCTAAGGTAATAGGGATTTTATTGGATTCTAGAGTTTCTCCTACAACTTGTTTAAGGCGTTTTAGAGTATCTCGTAAATCTCCAAAAATGTTAAGGTCACCTAAGTCATGTATCTTAAAATCTTCAACATCTAGATTATTTCTTATGCAGTATGTTTCTAAATTCCAAGATGCTTCTCTTATAGCACCAGGGGCAAACCTTGAACCGGGTCGGTAAGTGCTTGTGGTATCAAGAGGAACACCTAACAATACATATTTCGCTGTCTCTATCTTTTCCTCGATACCGCAAAATTTGAGGTATGAGTGTGTAAAGAATTTGGAATATTTCATAAATTGCACATTCCATAATCGATTATATGTTTTAATTGAATTTGTATGCACTTTTTAATGTATATGTTTAGTAAAGTTTAGATGTTATCTAAACATATTTCTTTTTAGTATAAGTCGGGGGAAGTTTATGACTTCGAAGCTTGAAAGCGTCATCATGCATGTTTTGGAGAAGATTAAACCTAACATGGATGAAAAAGACCTAATTGAAAAAGCTACGAAGTTCATTAAGAGACGAATCGACGTAGAATTGAAGAGAGGAGCCTTTAAAGCCGTTGTAAAGGTAGGAGGCTCAGTTGCTAAGGATACATGGCTAAACGGAGAAGCAGATATAGACGTCTTTATTCTATTCCTACCAACCTTAAATAAAAAAATGCTTGGAAAGATAGGTCTTCATATAGCGAAGGATGCAATGAAAGATTTTTCTTTGACTGAAAGATTTGCTGAACATCCTTATCTTGAAACATACGTCGATGGATTTCGTGTCAATATTGTTCCTTGTTATAATGTGAATAAGGGTGAATGGATAAGTGCAGCAGATAGATCTCCATTTCATACGGATTATGTTAGAATGAAGTTATCTCAAAATGATCTACGTGATGAAATACGTCTTTTAAAGAGATTTATTATAGGAGTTGGCGCTTATGGTGCCGAGATTAAAGTGGGTGGGTTTAGTGGTTATTTATGTGAGCTACTTGTTTTAGGTTACAAATCTTTTATTCAAACTTTGAATGAAATTTCAAAGTGGAGGTTAGGACAAGTTGTTGATGTGGAAAAATTATATGATGGGAAGGAAAATGAAGCACAACGATACTTTGATGCTCCTCTAATAGTAATAGATCCTGTTGATGAGAATAGGAATGTAGCAGCAGCAGTTTCAAAGGAGAAGTTGGGTGAATTGATCACTGCATCCAGATTTTTTCTTGAAAAACCTGAAAAATCGTTCTTTTATCCAAATGAAACCATTTGTCAATCATCTAATGTTCTCATTGAAAATTTGACAAAGTTAAAATCAGACTTAGTTTTTGTTACATTTCGATGTGAAACGGAAGTTCCAGATGTTCTTTGGGGGCAATTGTATAAGACCAACAAGGCTCTAAAACGACTTTTAAAACAATACGATTTCACTGTCCTAAGATCTTCAGTTTGGAGTGATGAAGAAGGATTAAATGTGCTAATTTTTGAACTGGAAACAAAAGATATTCCTCTCTCAAAGAGACACATTGGGCCACAATTTGATTCAAAAGAAGCTAGAGATTTCCTAAATAAACATTTAGGCGCAAAGAATACAGTATCAAGACCATGGATTGAAGGAAATAGATGGATAGTTGGAATAAGTAGAAGTTATGTTAACGCTATTTCTTTATTAAGAGAAAAATTATGGAGCGGGGGGAGAAGCGTAGGTATAGCGAGTAAATTCGTTGAGAACATTAAGGATTCGGAGATTTATGTAAATGAAGAGATCATTAAATTCTACAGTTCAAATAAAGGATTTGCAAAATTTTTATCAGAATTTTTAAAAAAGTGAACCAAACTAGATCGATTAAGAATAATTACAATGTTTCAAAGTAAAGTCTTTATTTTACATAATAATGTTATATCTCTTTACTGACGGGGTGGTCGTCTAGAGTCTCCGTAACTTAGACGAGTAAAGATCTGAGTGTGAGACGGATAGCATGGTCTATGATTCCAGCTTGGGGTGCTGGGGGCCGTGGGTTCAAATCCCACCCACCCCACCATAAAAATCATTATGAATACACCCATTTTATGCTTATTCTGTATTATTCTTGACAGCATTTACTAGTGGTTATTTCCTCAACTTCCCATTTCCATATTACCTTATTACGCTTGGTGGTGTAATCCTTATTTCGAGAATGTACTTGTTGACCCGCTTCCTCCACGAATATCCCCTACCTGTCGGTGAAGCGTCTGATGACAAACAGTAATATTGAGGGCGAAGACATATTGCCAATCAAGAAGATTGATTGGTTAATCCACGAATCAGGTCGACTTATAATCATGTCACACATATACATCGTCGAAAGTGGAGACTTCCTCTATTTAAAGCATCAAACAGAACTAACGTAGTGAAATCTATCAGCGCACTTAAGTAAGCTAGAAGCTGCCGGTTACATTGATATTGTAAAGGAATTTGTATATAAGAAGCCTCACACTATGCTCCATCTAACAGTTAAGGGTCGAAATGCATTTCAAACCTATCGACAGAGAATGAAACAGATTTTTGAAGATCTTTTCCCTAAATGAAATTATAGATAAATAGTTGAAAAATAAAAAGTATTTATCAGAATAAATAATATAGTGCGCTAGCTAGAACGTTTTTAGCAAAAATTTTAAAAATTTACTAGCATTATCTTCTTTTGAGGTGGATTTGTTAGCTACTTGGAGAGATACTTTTGAGATTGCATTGAAGGAAATTGGAGATATTTCAGGCTTCACAGTTTTTGATGCAGGCCCTGAAGGTTATGCTTCACGTGTTCTTGCTCAAAGAATTGGTGACGGCCAAATTATTGGTGTAAATATGTGGCTTGACTTTTACAAGGCTGTCAGGAAGATGGTTGGTGCTAAGCTGATGCAAAAGCTTGTCTTAATTTATGATGATATGAAGCAAATGAATTATATCAAAGACTGTTTCTTTGACCTTGTGGTTTCATATGAAACCATGGTTTCTATTGAAAGAAGGACGCCTGGAAGCACTTTACCTATTCTCCATCAATTCTATAGAATCTTGAAACAAAATGGTAGATTTTTAGCAGTAGAAAATTTTCCACTAAATGAAGTCAAACCAATTGATGAAGCACAAGAATTGCAAATTAAAAGTTTAAAAATTCTAAATAAACTCGTTCCAATTAAAGTACATTATAACGCTCCTCAACTCAGTAAAATGTTAAGACAAGTAGGTTTTGAGAATATTAATTGGAAAATGGTCAGTAAAGGAGATAGAGTTTCATCTAATAGTGTAATAAGAGAGATTAACGGCTTGAAGAGTTTAGTGAATGAAATAATCAAGAAGCAGAAAGAAAGAGAAGAATATCTGAATGAAATCCAGGAAATCGATAAGCAAGTTAAAAGAACAGGATTACGAACCCCACCATACTATGCTTTGTATGCTAGAAAAATAAGCTAACTAAAAACCTACGTAGCCTAGAAGAAAGAAGAATAAATGTTAAGAGCGTCATAATGTCTTTACTACTTAATTCATACATAGGGTTCATTTGTTAGGTGAAATTTGTTGAAAGTTGAATGTGACATAAAAGATATTTTTGAATTGACAAATAGCAAGCTCGGAAGTGAGGGCCTCCTCTTAGTGTCAATGGATCTGGATGGAAAATATAATGCCATGACAATTGGTTGGGGGCTTATAGGAAGAGTTTGGGGGGACCCGATCTTCATGGTTGCTGTTAGACCAACCAGGTATACTCATAGATTAATCGAAAAGACAAACGATTTTACAGTAAACGTTCCTAACGATGGTATGGAAGAGATTGTTAATTATTGTGGAACAGTCTCAGGCAGAGACTATGATAAGTTTAAGGAAATAGGTTTGACAGCAGAGAAGGGGGAGAGAGTAAAATCTCCAATAATATCAGAGTGTATAGCACATTACGAGTGTAAGGTCATTGGGAAATCGAAGGTGATTCCAGATCTGTTATCAAGTGAAGTCAAAAGGAGATACTATTCTTCTGAGAACTATCACACGCTATACTTTGGAAGGATTCTCTCAACCATAAAGGAAAAATAGAAAACCTATAAAATTATGATAAAAATCGTAAGGGTTTACGCAAATAGTATTGAAATATGTTTTTGAAAGGCTAGAGGTTAATTCTCTATTTATGTGAATATTTTTTAGTAGTAGTGAAACAACAATTTTATTTTGATATGAGTTCAAAAGACCAAATACATAGAACAAACATACCTGAATTCATAAGAAAAATAATCCAACCTCAAAGCGGGCAATAAATTGTATGAGAGTATAAGGAATATACATGGTGCAGATATTTTAGCCGTGACACCCATCAAATGATAAAAGCATCCTTAACCTTTCTCTTTTTTCTAATTATAGTGGCTCATTAGAGATGGGGATTTAAAGTTGGATTAAGAATGATTTTTTAGATATTCCCTCAATGCTTCCCTTACAACTTCTGAAATAGACACATAACTGCCGTTGGATCGTTCAATGTATTTCTCAAGTTCTTTATATAGACCTTCTGGAAGTGTAAGGCTTCTGTATTCTCTTCTGGACATAACCTACACGGTAAACTACAGTGTTTTATAAACATTTCGAATTGTAACTGTAT
>DAOVAG010000109.1 GCA_030671165.1 Candidatus Bathyarchaeota archaeon
TTTCGATCAATACCATATCGTGTTAAAGTATTAGCGATTAAAACGATTTTCAGAAGACAATCATTCGGATCTGGATCAAATCTGTTAGCTCTAATCACGACTAAAGCAATACGATCCCCAATATCCTTTAGTGCTGAAACATTAACCCTAGTCTTGACTTCTCCGTCGGGAAACTTTCTAGGAGTTATCTTTATGAAATCGGCTTGGAGACCTTTAGCGATTGCTTCTGAAAAAACGCTCTCACCAATTATCACATAATTATCCATTGAGTTTTGTTGTAGGTGGATACTCTTTTAAAAAGATTATTCACAGGTAGGCATCAATATTAAACAAATGATTAACTTGTGAAACGATAATCCATAAAATCAAACATTGACTCGATATATTGATGTTTTCAAGTTGAAAAGAATAATGGAGCAGTCACTGCTCAACGATGTTTCAACATTCTTTTAGTTATAGCTTTATTCCGATTGAAAGTTTATTAATTGAATGAAGCTTTAACCGCAAGTTCATAAAGTTGATAAGATGGAACTTAATAAAAAAGAAGCGTTTTATGTAGTCTAAAAACCTATTTAATACTCGAAGATAAGATATTAAAAAAAGTTGTCTAATAAGTGCATATTTTATCATACAAGAGGCGTGGAAAGTGAAGTTCTCATTCATCAATGCAAGTCCCAATGATATTATTTTGGAGAAGGGGAAAAAGAATCTCTTATCCGCAACCTGGCCGCCATTGGGTATTTTATATTTAGCCACAACTTTACAAGAAAAAGGGGTGGAAGTCTCCGTTTTGGACCAACCTGCTAAAGGTTACTCCATAGAAGAAACGGTTAAGTGGGTTAAAAAGGAAGACCCAGACATTCTAGGCTTTACAACATTTTCAAGTTCAGGGCGTACAGCTACATTGTTATGTAACGAAGTTAGAAAGATAAAACCGAACATAATCACTGTTCTTGGTGGATATTATGCAACTTTTAATGCAGACCGCGTTCTCAAGAAATATTCCTCTGTGAATATTGTTGTCCGAGGAGAAGGAGAAGATACAGTAGTTGATCTTGTAAATACTCTCAAGAAGGGGGATGATCTGAAAAAAGTGTTAGGCATCACTTTTAGAGAAGGAGATACCGTTGTTTCGACTCCGGATAGACCGTTAATGAAGGATATAGATTCTATTCCATTTCCAGATCGTAAGTTACTTGATGTAGAATATCATTCTACAATCGCAGGCGCAAAAATAGCGATAAAAAAATTTACAAGCCTCATTTTCTCCCGTGGATGTGTTCATAAATGTAAATTTTGCAGTACTCAAAAATTTTGCAATCACATGTGGAGACCAAGATCCATCGAAAATATGATAGAGGAATTGCGATATCTTACAAGTCAAGGCTATGAGCAGTTTATTTTTGTGGATGATAGTTTTACATTGAATCAAAAAAGAGTCATTCAACTTTGCAAAACAATGAGGAGGGAAAAGTTGGATGTGGAATGGTTTTGTGAGGGAAGAGTGGATAGTTGCTCGTATGAAATGTTTAAAGAAGCATCTAAAGCTGGCTGCAAAGTCATATATTTTGGTATTGAGAGCGCTAATCAAAGGATTTTAGATTATTACAATAAAAAAATTACTCCTCAACAATCGATAAATGCGATTAAAACAGCAAGAAAGGCTGGTATAGACATAATAGTCGGTTCATTTATTTTAGGTGCTCCAGATGAGACTCGAGAAGAGATATTGAATACTCTCAATTTCGCTAAAAAACTGCAAATAGATTTTCCACGGTTTAACATATTAGGAGCTGATCCTGGAACTGATATTTGGAATGAATTAAAGATGGAAGGGATTCTAAATGCGGATGAGTATTGGGAAACAGGAATTAGTGTCCCAAAAATTTGTCCAACTGCTGTACCCTTCCAAGAAATTGAACAAATGGTCCGTCAAGCCTTACTTGATTATCTTAAAAGACCAAGTTTCATCTTGACACAAGTAGGTAGATTGCTAAAAAGCCCATATAGGATGAAAATTTTGAAGAATAACTTGAGTCGAATTGGAGAAATTAAAGAAGAATTCGACGTAATAAAAAAATTAGATTAAACGAACACATATGAATAATAATTATGCCTTACTTTACACGGTGCAACATTGAATTGTGCTTTATAACGAAATGATCAATTAACAACGTTTTTTACTAAAATTTTAGAAGGAATTCTATTTTTTGATGGGAGAGAGAATTAAGCGTTGAGCATTTACATCAACCTCAATAATTCTGCAATTATTGAATTCCTCCATATCACCTAGGATATCTTTAACGATAACTTTGGAACCATCAACTTTCGCATATACAGCATCTTTGAATACAGTATTTCCTTCAATAATCACTTTAAACTCACACATAGAAATCCCCTCAAGTTTACTTTAAAAAATCATTTATCCTGGAAAGATTTAAGCTATGACATAGATCTTTGATAACTTAAACTTATTCTTAAAACAAACATACCGATATTAGATAACAAAAAAAATATGATAAATAGGTCGGATTAAGAGGGAAAATAAAGTGAAGCAAAATAGAACATTAGTAGGCAAAGTTTTGAAATTGAGTGATTTAGTAGAATATCAAGAAGGGGCTGTTGTAAGTAGAACAATAATGGATGAAGAAAAAGGAACAGTAACTCTCTTTGCTTTCGGAGAAGGCCAAGGATTAAGTGAGCATACCGCTCCGTTTGATGCTATAGCTCATATTTTGGAGGGAGAGGCTGAAATTATCATTTCAGGAAAGACATTAAATTTACAGGACGGTGAAATGGTAATTATGCCAGCTAATGAACCACACGCCTTGAAAGCTAAAAGAAAGTTTAAGATGATCTTAGTAATGATACGATCATGATCATCATTTTGTGCTATGCTGAATTTCATTCTTATGGGAGGCAAATTGTTTCGATTGAATATAGAATGAGACCTATCAGTGTATCTTGAAGTAACATGTGAATCTTTTTTTATGAGGTTTTCCTGTTAAGATGAAAAATCTTAGAAATTCTAGCGGTCTCTATTCTTCTTTATGAAAGTCTTCAATTCTTCAATAGTTATTACGTCTTTTTCAGTAGTTATTGATCTTCTAAATTTCTCAGGTATAGCATTTCCAACAATTTTTTTCAAGTGATCGGTCATCCATACAACTCGACTGTATCCTCCATCACCTTGAAAAAACTTTCGTGAATAAAGATATTCGACAGAAAAGGAGGCTATACCATCCCGGCATTGTCTACCTGCAACCTTATTGGCTAGTTTTGTCCAAGTCATCCCATTCGGAGCTTCACCTTTAAAATCTCTCGGCATCAGACCAATCCCATCTACCTCAAGAATGAAAAAAGCAATATTTTGAAAACAACTACAAGCGGTGTGTGGAAAATCAAAAATGCTGTGAAGATAGATTCTCTTGACACGCCCTCCAGTTCTACGTTCAGTTGAACGATTAACGCCCTCATATTCTCCGCGCAAAGGGTCTAGACATTTCCCTTTGTCGATTAGCATACAAGGTTCATAAACACTCCCTGGATCAAGTATGGCATGAGCTTTGATCATATACCAAGGTCTGACGCCACATTGAGATGGACGTTCAGGAGTGACGGTACAAGCATGTGCTAAAGAAAAGGATCGACAGCGAGTACACCCATAAAAAACACTTTCACTCTCTTCAGTAATGTTCTTAATCTTATCTCTTCTCTCTTCAATAAATGAAAGAATCTCTGGATGCATTTTTTTTGCGTCTTCTTTGTTCAGAATACATGTTATATGGATTGGTCCTATGGCTGGAAAATCGTTTCTAAGCTCAGTTTTAATTAGATTCCCTAAATGTTCAGGTGTGAATCCAGACTTAAGGGCGTCTTTAGTCATGATAAGATCAATTATTCTGTTACCCTTCGATTTTACTTTTATCCCCTTTGCATAGTTGATAACTCGACGTAGAATCCTTCCTATCCAGAGAGTCATGGGATCATCCACATTTCTGTTTCCTAATTCCACAAGGACACAAAAAGTTGAAGCTTTCTCAATCTCACC
>DAOVAG010000055.1 GCA_030671165.1 Candidatus Bathyarchaeota archaeon
CAAGGCTGTCAACCCCTGTTTTATTAACAAAATCTTCTACTTCGTCGGGTTGCGTATATGTGTGAGTTTCAGAAGCAACATCGTCTTCAACCCCGGCCAAAACACCTAATTCACCTTCGACGGTCACATAGTATATGTGAGCATATTCAACGACTTTTTTAGTTAAAGCCACATTTTGATCATATGAGAGGTGGGAACCGTCAATCATAACTGAAGAAAAACCAGTATTAATACAATCTTTGCATAGTTCGTAACTATTACCGTGATCAAGATGAAGAACAATGGGGATATTATACCCTAACTCACCTGCATATTCAACCGCTCCTTGAGCCATAAATCTTAATAAGGTCTGGTTAGCATATTTTCGAGCTCCTTTTGAAACCTGGATTATTACCGGTGACCGAGTTTCAACACATGCAAGAATAATTGCTTGTAATTGTTCAAGATTGTTGAAATTGTAACCTGGGATCGCATAACCGCCTTTGATGGCTTTCCTGAAGAGCTCTCGACTATTTACGAGACCTAAATCCTTATAGCTTATAATATTTTTTGGCATTTTTTTAATAAACGCTCCTAAGTTTATGCTTCACATAATTTTATAGTCTTTGCAAAAGAACTGTTTGGTAGATAAATATTTCGAAAAAACAGAAAAGAGAGGTATAAGTTGACGTTTTCAGATAAAGTAGTGAAGAAAAATAAATAAAGATGAGCTGTTCTGTTATATTATCTTGGTTCCCTGTTTCAAGGTGTGTTATTATGAAAAGTAGGTATTTACTTGCGATCGACATCGGGACATCGGTCTCCAAAGTCATAGTGTATGATGATGAATTTCGTAAGATTGCAGAAGCAAGAGATGAAATTACAACGTATTATCCTCAACCACATTTTTTTGAGCAAGATCCTAATCAATGGTGGATTAATGTAAGAAGGGAAATAAAAGAAGTAACCTCGAAAATAGATCCTACTCAGATCGTGGGGATAGGTGTCTGTGCACAAATGCATGCACCAATCCTCGTAAATAAAGAGGGATCCCCGTTATATCGTTGTTTGAGTTGGCCAGATCTGCGTACAGTAGAAACCACGAATGAGATAACGCTTAAGACTGGAGTGAAGCAACCATTTTATACGGCTATGGCCCCAAAGGTTCTGTGGATAAAGAGAAAGCAGCCCAAGGTGCTCGAGAGTACATACAAGATTCTATTACCAAAAGATTTCATTCGAATGAAGTTGAGCAATTCGTTTTGTACAGATTGGAATGATGCAAAGGGTACTGGCATGTTCGATGCAAAAAAGGGCATCTGGATGGAGAAAATTGTGAATTATCTTGAGATAGATGCAAATAAGTTACCCGACCCACGTATGGGCAAAGAGGTTGTAGGGGGAGTGACTAGCGAAGTTACAGAAAAAACGGGTTTAATTGAGGGAACTCCAGTAATAGTTGGCGCACCAGATAACTTGGGTAGAACCCTTGACAGGACGGCTGCCAGTGCAAATGATCTCCTAGTCTACCTTGGTACAGGTGCCATGATTGAGTATATATCAAAAAGTGGTGCGAAACCTCAAGGAACTTTCAGGAGTATCTTAGGCGTCGCCGGGACAGCGCCTCAATGGTTCAAGAATAACTTCTGCAAGGAAGATATCATCAGAGCCAAGGAACTAGGTGTAAATATCTATGCGTTTCTAGACTCAAAAGCGCAGGAACTCGAACCGGGGATGGGGGGTTTAGTGTTTCTTCCCCACATAATGGGTGAAAGGGCTTTCGAAGGGAGAACGAGAAATGATATTGCTAATTTTAATCCTCATGCACGAGGAGTGCTTTTCGGGCTCTGCCTAGGACACAGCCGGGAACACATCTTCAGAGCCATCAGGGAGGGGGCAGCGTATCACCTCTATCTATGTTGGGAAATGATACAGTCATTGAACCCTGGAATCGTTGCCAATAGAATAATCACCTCTGGTGGAGGAGGTCAAAGCCGTTTTTGGAGGCAGATCATCGCAGATATCTTTAATTTGCCCGTTTGGGTGCCCAAGGAACTTGAGACGGGATCACTTGCAGTATCTTGTCTGATTTCCGTCAGTGCTGGGATCTATGGAGACTTTACAGAAGCCATTAAACACATTAATAATCCACTAACCGATGTCGTAGAACCGATTGAGAAGAATAGGATCCAATACCGGAAGATGTTTAGTCTTTATAAAAAGCTTGAAGAAGACTTGAAAGATCTATTTGTTGTTCCTAAACCTTAAGAGTAATTTCTCTTGGGACTCTCATAGAAAGTCTTTCAATTCTTATCACAACCTTTTTTCGTCGTTTATTACGGTTTATGACTTAATTTTAAATCGGCTTATAATACTACAGTTGAAAAATAACATCTGAAAATTGGAAATCAGACCGAAGCTAAATTAATTGGATGGACCAATCAATTTAATTAAGGGGTCTCGCACAATCTACCATAACTTTAAGGCTCTTACGTCCGATTATCGCTTTGAATCCTTCCGCCATTTGATCTAAGGGTATAATATGGGTTATCAGCTTTTTCAAATCTATACTCTTATTTTGCATGAGATCAAGGCTTCTCACGAAATGAAGAGGTTCAAAATCTCTTGAACCAACCAATTTGATTGAAGGACCATGCAAGAAATTTGGGTCTATGGGTATTTTAATCGGGGGATATGTACTTGCAAAGAAGTTGACGAGTCCTTCTTTTCTAACCATGTTCAATCCTTGATTTATAGCAGAGGGATGACCTGTAGCTAAAATAACTGAATCTGCTCCCCAACCTTCAGTCAAAGCCTTAACAGTCTCAATTGGATCTACGTTGTGAGAATTAATAGTGAGGTCTGCTCCAACTTTTTTTGCTGTTTCCAATCTGTCATCATGATGACCAATAATTATCGTTTTTCCCGCTCCGAATGTCTTCGCTAGCTGTGTTATCAAAAGACCGTTCGGGCCGTCTCCGATGATAGCTACCGTGTCTCCAACAACAATTTCTGATCGCATAACAGTATTTAAACAACAGGACAAAGGTTCTGTAAATGCGGCTTCTTCAAAGCTTACAGTACTCGGTATCTTGTATGTACTAGATTCACTTACCTTAGTATACTCTGCGAAGGCGCCAGTACCACCTCCGCTATGAATACCGGACGTCCTCAAGTTTAGACAATAATTAACGTTGGGTCCTTCTCTAATACAGAAGTAGCATTTACCACAGGGAATTCTACCATGCCCCACTACACGATCACCAACTTTAAAGGTTTGTACAGCACTTCCAATTTCAGCTATTTCTCCCGAAAATTCATGTCCACGAATTGTTGGCCAAGCTTTCGGTTTTCTATCTCCAGTGTAATATTTTAAATCACTTGGACAGATTCCACAATATTTGACCCTTATTAGAATGTCGTTTTCATCAACTTCAGGGATATCCACTTCTTCAACTCTAATATCATTAACATTATATAAAAGAGAAGCTAACATTTTTTTTACCAAGTTCTTATCAACCTCATTCACAAAGTTCAAAAATGGTTCTAATTTATTAACTTTTTTTTAGAAAGAAGAGTGTTAGAACTACAGTAAATTTTATTATTACATCAGGCAAATGATGAAGAGTCCGTCTTAGAATTGAATCTTACATTAATCTTGAATATACTAAGTTTCTTCTAAAGACTCAGGAGACCATGGATATTTGAATGGGTGGGCTCTTCTTTACATTGAGTAGCAATAGGCTTTTGTAAGAAAATAAGATAAATGAGAGACTATCTCTTGAACTTTTTTAAGAGAAGCGTATGGGCTTTCTTTATGTTATCAATTAGTTGAGCTTCTTGAGGGAAACTCGGGTTGAGTCCACAGATTTGTCTGAGTATATAGTCAATCCCGAGTGGATATGTCTCCTCTGCAAAATGTTGATCCTTATGGAATAATTCACCATTTTCGTCTTTCGCTCGAAATAACATCCCGGCGGCTACACCTAAAGTTATGTTAGGGGAAACCAGCCCATGTTTCATGCTTAATAGTAGGGGACCGATTAACCGATCATTACGAGAAAGTTTACGCGTGATATCTCTACCAACACGAAAGATTGTATCGTGGAGTGCAGGATTACTAAATCTTTGAATCAGATTAAAGATGTATTCGGTATGAGTGTCTTCATTAAACTCTTGCGGGTATTCTTTAATTAGAGCTCGCCCAGATTCCAACATGGCGGATTCTACAGCTTTTTTTATATATTCATCATTTATCGCGTCAAAGATAGTATCCAGACCAGTCAAATAACCTAAATAAGCAGTTAAAGCATGGCCCATATTAAGGGTGAAAAACTTTCGATCGAAGTAAGCGGGCAGATTCTCTGTATAAATTAGACTTTCAACTAGAGGTATCTCCCCGCTGAAGGCAGTCTTATCGACATATACTAAGTTGAAGAATTCGGCAATAACCGTTAGAGGATTGTCTCTCGTTACATTCTTGGACATGGTTGGAACAATTTTATCAGTGCTTGTTTCCACCAAGCCAACTAGAGATTCCATGGGGTAGTCTTTTGGTAGATGATGTCTAAGTCCTGGTCTGAAGATTTTTGATGAATTTCGAAGATTTTCAAATATGATAACGTCTAATGAGCCACGGTTCATATCGCGTCTTTTAAGTAACCCCTTAGCAAGGGTAGCATAAATATAACGGAGGTTATTCACACCGATAGCGGTAGCTACTACATCAGCCGTGGCGATCTCGAAGGCTACTTTTTCTACATCATTACCGTGAACAGCCCTGACATTATCAACAAAGATTTTCTTTTCCTGAACCGCTATTATCTCTACGATATAACTCCGCTTTTCATTCAACGCATTAACAAGAGTGTCGTCTACATCTACGAAGACAACTTCATATTCTGAACGTGAAAATAGAGCCCCTATGAGTGATCTGCCGACCTTCCCTGCGCCGAATAGAACTAACTTTTTTCTTGGTGTTATGATTCTCAACTTTATTTATGTGGTTTACTGGAATACAATCTGGAAGGCATATATATATTTTTTATATATAAATTTTTAGAGGTTTACTAAATTAACTATAATTTTTATACGAGACATTATTCTTTTGGTTTATGACCAAGAAGAATAATGATGAGGATCGATCAAGCGAGAATGGTTGTGATGAGGTTTCGTAGGCGCCAGGTTCATGTGCGCCGAATCTTTGGTTGTGGATTATAACAAGCGGTGGAGTATTGAGAAAATCTATTTCATGTTCAAAAGGACATTCAGAGAATCCTGCATGGCAAAGATGCTAAAGAACATCATCAAGGAGCTTTCAGTGAAGGCATTCATCTACAACGAGGGTAGTTACCTGTAAAAGAGAACATGAGGAAGATTCTAAAGATATGTGAGGCCTAGAATTAGATGAATTAGTTCATAAATAATTTTTAATATTAAAAAGCATATTTACAAAGTTGAAATCTTCCTTTGACACGTCAGTTAGAGTAAAGAGAGATGAGTATTGGAGACAAAGATGGGTAAAGCGTATAAATGGGCAATCGTTACATTCTAAAACCTTAGAATAATAGATGAATCCTAATTTTAATTATAGGAAGACAATGTTCAGGTGTATAATATGCAGAAGAAAGATATCGTACAATTGAGTTGGAAAAGATTTGGAGAAATAATTCTACAAATGGCAAAAGAGATACAATTTAATTTTGATTTAAATGTAATTATAGGTGTTGGTAAAAGTGGAATCATCCCAGCTGCAATTCTTGCAAAAAAATTGAAAATTAACGAGTTCTATTCAATCGTAGTAAGTCTTTATAATGAGGAAAAGCCACCTAGAAAACTATATCAAAAACCGCAAATTATGTTTAGTAATCTAGGTTCACTTAAAGGGAAGAAAGTACTAGTCGTCGACGATTTTGTAAATACAGGGGCTACCCTAAAAATGGTTTTACAAAAAGTTAATAATGCAGGCGCCAAAGACGTGATGTCTGCCGTTGTAGGTCTCAGACGCGACGCGTCTTATCAGCCAGAATATTTTGGAATGGTTTTCAAAGGGTGCCTCTGGTTTCCGTGGGATGTCTCACCGCATAAGTCTCGATCAATATGAATTCAAGGAAATAAAAACAGGAAAGTAACATA
>DAOVAG010000051.1 GCA_030671165.1 Candidatus Bathyarchaeota archaeon
ACCGAATTAAAGTCCTAAAAACATTTCATTTGGTACACGCCTCCACTGATAACTTTTTGGTCATAATGAAAACCTGAGAAGGAAAACTAAAAGGGCGCAACACGCTCCTCATCAAGTTCTTCAACTGCCTTAAGTTCTACACCATTAAATATCACTTCGCAGTAGACGTCATAATTCATGGCGTAAAGATAGTGGTTATGGAAACAATTACCAATCCATTAGAACTTATGTCTCTCAGGAAACGCTCAAGAAGAATATTGGATCAAAGTTCACCACAACACATCCATACTAACCCTTGATGAACAAGGAAGCCTCATATACACGCTTCTTCAAACACTGAAAGAAGAGACGTGGTAACTGACATTGATGCTTTAGAGAATGTGCACCAAGTCTATTAGTTCACATGCGAACATGTATGGCGTTATTTTCGCGTGCTAATGATCTAGCATGAAATGATAAATCATCAACACCTAAACATTTGAGGAGTACCTGATAATTACGCTGGATGTCTATACTGTAAAACACTGCACTTACGTAAACAATCAATTTAATTATTGGGAACACCTAAATAGAGAAGTGGTTAATCAAATAAAATATAAGATTACCTATAATTATCACTAGTTTCTAATGGTGGTATATTTGAAGGAATATGATTTAATTGCTATCGGTTCAGGTTCCGCGATGAATATTGTGAATGCCTTTATTCAACAGAAGCCAGAAATGAAGGTTGCTGTGATTGATAAGGATGATCCCGGTGGTATATGTCTGACACGCGGTTGTATACCCACTAAAATACTGGTATATCCCGCCGAATTAGTACGAATCATTGAAAGATCCAAGGGTTTTGGTATCGATGTAGAGATTAAAAAGATAGATTTCTCTCAAGTTATGAAGAGAATGCGAAATATAATTAATCAAGATATTGAGATGATTCGATCCGGGCTCTCTCATTCATCCAATCTAGATTACTATCCTACTATAGCAGAATTTATTGCACCCTACACATTAAAAGTTGCGAATGAAACCATAAAATCAAAAATGGTATTTCTCTGCACTGGATCTAAACCCTTAATTCCCCCAATAAATGGGATTGAAGATATTGGATATCTCACAAGTGACACAATTCTTAAAATATCCCATTTACCTGAAAGTGTAGGCATCATCGGTGGTGGCTATATTGCAGCAGAATTTGGCCATTTTCTATCGGCTATGGGATCAAAGGTGACGATAATTGGGCGAAATCCTCAATTTCTCAAACAATTAGAACCCGAGATGTCCGCCCTTGCTAAAAAAGAGATGCAAAACCATATGACCATTATTACCAACCACGAAGTCAAGCAAGCTAAAAAGACGTCAACAGGTAAGAAATTAATAGCAGTTAATAGAGAAAATGGGAAGAAACTCGAAGTCGTAGCGGAAGAAATATTCGTTGCAGCTGGGCGAGATTCCAATAACAATATCCTTCATCCTGAACGAGCAGGTATCCAAACGGATAAGAGAGGGTGGATAATAGTTGATGAGTATCTGGAAACCTCACAGCCAAATGTTTGGGCTTTGGGTGATGCAAACGGGAAATACCTCTTCAAACACGTCGCCAACTATGAATCCCTCATTGTATATTACAACGCCATTCTGAAACGAAAGAGAAAGGTGGATTACCATGCAATCCCGCATGCTGTTTTCACGGATCCTGAAATTGCAGGCGTAGGGCTCAAACAGAAAGAAGCCATAGAGAACTATGGAAAAGAGAATGTACTAATTGGATATCAGAGATATCAAGATACTGCTAAAGGGGGGGCTATGAACTTAAAAGATTTCTTTGTTAAGGTTATAGTTGAAAGAGATACCATGAAGATTTTAGGAGCACATATTATTGGACCCTATGCTTCAGTTCTTATTCAAGAAATCATCAATCTCATGTATACTCCTGAGCAAAATGCAAAGCCGATTATTAATGGAATGCATATCCATCCTGCTTTAAATGAAGTTGTAGAAAGAGCATTTAATTCTCTTATGTCACCAGATCACTATCATCATGTCATCTCACATTAGTACAGTCTTTTATGTTACTTTGCATGTTCCATCAATTCTTCTTGCGTGGGAAAAGTCTTACCACACATTTTACAAGTTTTTGTCATTTCATCTCACATCGATATTAATAATTTGGATATTGTTATTGTTTTTTAGGAAGATTGTGCTACATATTCTTTAGTACATTCTCAATCTTTATGATTTCAATGGTACTTGTAGTTCTTGTCGACTCTAACGTTGATCCTGAAACTATTATTAGTGTATCCTTCCTAGCTACTAGTTTTTTTTCAAGAATTTCCTTAATAGCTCTTTTGAGGAGCTCGTTTCGATCATTTGTCCATGTAACTTCTAAAAGCTCTACACCCCAGTAAAAACGTATTCGCCTTGCAATCTTGATATTGCGCGTTATGGCAAATATGCGCGCTTTAGGTCTATGTTTTGATATCATGCGGGCAGTGAATCCACTCCTTGTGATGATTAAGATAGCTCCCGGTTTCACAGCATCTGTTACCCAAGGTATGAGACTTCCGATAATATCAGCTCGAGGAATTCCTTCCACCGGTTTTTCTAATCGATGGGGAGGGATTTCCTTTGTCGCTGTTTTACAGATATTTTTTATCATCTTTACTGTTCTAATCGGATGGAGACCAACAGCAGTCTCCTCAGAGAGCATAACAGCGTCTACTCCGTCAAGGATAGCGTTTGAAACATCACTTACTTCCGCTCTCGTGGGTTGTGGACTCATTACCATTGAACTAAGCATCTGAGTTGCAACAATGACCGGCTTCCCTGCTTTATGACATTTTTTAATAATCTGTTTTTGTAATATGGGAACTTCCCAACGTGGCATTTCGATTCCTAAATCACCACGAGCGACCATTATTCCATCGGAAGTTGCAATAATTTCATCGATGTTCTCTATCGCTTCTCTGTGTTCAATCTTTGAGATGATAGGTTGATCTCCACCCATTCGTTTTATTATTTGACGTGTATTTTCTACATCCATTTTATTACGGATGAAAGAAATAGCAAACCAGTCCACTTCTAAATCGATGCCTAATTTGATACCATTTATATCCTTTTCTGTAGGGGGTCTAATGGAAATGGTTGCAAAAGGGGCGTTCAACCCTTTATGACTTACGATTTCACCTCCATATATAACCTTGCCAAAGAATCCTTCAAAATCGTCATCAATACTATCAATCCTAACTTCGATATTACCATCATTAATGAAAATACTTTCACCACTGTGGACTTCTCTTGGTAGATTCTTGTAATTTATGGGAATCTCCTTATTGTCACCCACTACTTGGTGAGTGGTAAAATGCAACTGATCTTTTGGATTAAGTATAATTGAGCCATCAAACTCTCCGAGCCTAATTTTCGGTCCAGGTAAATCAAAAAGGATTGAAACTTCACCTAAATCTCTAAGTTTGTTAAACACTTCCCGCTTATAATCATGAGTTCCATGAGATAAGTTTAAGCGAGCTATGTCCATCCCAGCCTCTATCATCGCTTTTAGAGTCTCTAGTTCATGGGAGGCGGGACCTATTGTACAGATAATCTTCGGACGCATAACAGATTTATATCCTCCTATTCATTTTTGCACTCATTCACCAATAACCTCATTAAAATAGGTATTATATAGTATTTTGAAGTACAGAAAAAAGAATAACTATTCATTGTTTACCGCTATGATTCTTGAAAGTTCTTCATAGAACTTTTTAGAAGCAAAATACAAGTCCTTATACAATTTATAAATGGCTCCATATTTTTGATAATTACGAAGATTAGGTTCATGTCGACCAGTAGTTTTTATCATTTTATTTGAAGCTTCATCTAGATCAGGATATATTCCTAGACCGACTGCGGCAAGCATAGCAGCACCTAAAGCAGAAGATTCTTCAACTTTTGTATGTACGACCGGTTTACCAAGGATATCTGCTTGAATCTGTCGCCAAACACTTGATCGTGCACCTCCCCCTCCAACTCGAACTTCTTCAATTTTGGCTCCATGTTCCTGAATGCTCTCCATGATCCAACGTATGGTGAATACTATACTTTCAAGGATGGATCTTGTAATGTGCGCTTTACCATGTGACAAAGTCAATCCGAAAAGTAACCCTCGAGCTTTAGGATCTTTTATTGGGAAACGCTCACCCGAAAAGAAAGGGAGCATAAGTAAACCGTTGGATCCAGGGGGAATTAATGCCGCTTTCTTTAAAATAAGCTCATAGGGATCGACTTTAAATTTCTTAGCTTCATCGATTTCTTGTTGTCCAAAATTATCTTTGAACCATTTTAATAAGATCCCTGCGTTGCTTATTGCGCCACCGGGGAGCCAGTGACCTTGACCTGCATAGTAACAGAAGAAATGTGCTTCCTGATCTTTATCGAGATATGGTTTGTTAGTTACTACTCTCAATGCTCCACTGGTACCTAGATTCATTGCGGCAATGCCTTCTTTGATTGCTCCTAAGCCGATGTTATTTAAGGCTCCATCGGAACCGCCGGGGAATATGGGAATTCCTTTTTGTAAGCCAGTAAGTTTAGCTATTTTTATCGGTAGTTCGCCTATAACCTCAGTTTCATTTACAAGTGTTGGAAGGTGATCCGCAGTAATATCAGCCAATTCCAAAATGGTTTCATCCCATTCTAACCGGTGTATATTTAAAAGTTGAGTGCCTGAAGCGAGAGAACGGTCAATAAATGCTTCTCCAAGCATCCGATAAAGAACATAATCTTTTGCAGAGAGAATCTTGAAACATTTTTAAAATATTTTCGTCATATTCTCTCTAACCCATAAAATCTTTATAAAATGGTAAATGAAGAGCTGGGGACAGCCGGTTCGATTGTAAAGAGTATAAGAATCGATAAGTGAGTTAACAGTTTTTGTTTGAGAAGTGGCTCTTCTATCAAGCCATGTTAAGAGGTGAGTAAGAGGAGTACCTTCTCGATCAAGCATCATCATTCCATGCATTCGCGCACTAAAACTAATCGCAACAATTTCGTTTGCTGATAGTTTTGATCCTTTCACACATTCTTTAATAGTCTTAATTGTTGATAACCATATTTCTTCTGGATTCTGTTCAGCAAAGTCAGATTGAGGATTAAAAATTGTTAATTTTTTAAAGGCTTGTCCAAAAACTTCACCTTTTTCGTTAAAAATAATTGATCTAGCATTTGTTGTTCCTAAATCTACACCGAGAAAGTTAACCATTTCAGACCACTTCTCTTACATATATCTCTAAATTAGTATATGTCTAATACTTGTTAGAGTGCTCAATTTGAAAGTAATAATGGTAATCACTTAAAAATACTACAACTGATGATAAAAGGCTTTTAAATTCCTAAGTTGGACAGCGACCAGTCAATTAAAAAGATATCTTTGAAAAAAAGTAAGGGAAGAGAGATGATCTACCGTTTATTTAAAATTTGAGAATAGGCTGGATTGATAATTTTATGATATGCCTAATTTTTCGGAAAGAAAATTCATCAAGTCATCTAATGATATACACGAATTTATTTCATTATGATTGATAAATAGACCTATTTTTCCATTTTTATTAAGAAAAATTGCTGGGAATTTTATCTCACCTAAATCATGTGGATGGGTTTTTAATCTATTTAAAAATTCATCACGATGAAGAAATGTGTAAGGAATGTTGAGTTTATCAATGAAGCTTTTCCATTCATCTCTCATTCCTATCATACCAAATGTGAGTGAACATAGATTACACTGATATGTACTAGGAGAGATAGTTTTGTGTAGAGCATCTTTGATTAAACTGAATAAACTACTATCTGCGTTGTAAACGAGAATTAATTCTCTTTCCAAGTTAACACACATCATGATAACAGGTTATCATCCTATTTGATTCTTAGGGAACAATATTAGTTTAAAATATACAGAGTATTGGATGTTGAATTGTTAAAGAATAAAAAATACAGTGATACTCTAAATGAAAACACACCTAGAATCTGCAATAATAACAAAAACATAGAATAAACTTTCTAATAGACTAAATAAGGTGCAAGAAAAAAGAGAAAAAATTCAACTAGCTATTATAGCCGGAGAATTTATAGAAAATAGAACTTCAAGAAAAAATCTAGAGAAGCAATTGATTAACAATTATGCTACATTATTCTTGAGTTGATTCTTTCTCTTTAAGTCGTTGGCTTCAGGTGGTCCAGAAGTTCCAGCGGGATAAGGATGGACTTGTACATCTTTTTCTAAAACTGAATTATAAATCCGCCAAGCATCTTCCACTTCATCATAGCGGACAAAGAGGGTTTGATCTCCTATTAACACGTCAAGAAGTAATATTTCGTAAGCATCTGGAAGAGCACCAAAGGATTCAGAAT
>DAOVAG010000166.1 GCA_030671165.1 Candidatus Bathyarchaeota archaeon
TCCGACAATATGTAATAAGCGATCATAAACCCCTTCACCTCTCCGGTCATCCGTATCTGCCTGGTAACCCTCCAAACTAATGATGGGAACCAAATTTTTTTGTTTATTTAATCTCACAACCACGTCTTCATCAATCAACAAACCGTTCGTAAATAATAAGAAAACGATTTCAGGATAATCCATCGTAATGTTAAGAATCTCTCTCCGCATCAATGGTTCACCACCACCAAGAATAATAAATGAAATTCCAAGCTCCACCGCTTCGTCGAAAATACTCCTTAGTTTTTCCTCACTCAGCTCTGTTTGAGGAGATTGCCGTAACGCTTGATTGTAACATCCTTTACAGTGAAGATTACACCGATCAGTAATGCTGAAGATCATGATAGGAGGTACCTGTATACCTTGCAACGCCCATTTTTCTCTTACTCTAGTTGCTTTCTTTTGTCGCCTTAGCGTTTGAAAGAAAAAATAAGCTTGCGAAGGATTTGTAAATGCAACACGTAAAGCATCTTTAAAGAAGATTCTCAAAGAGTTATTGAGAAGATTCTGAAAATCTAACATCAAATTGATTTTAACCTCAGGTCAAAAAAAGCAATGGTTTTTCTTATATATTGTACTTAATTTATATAAGCGTTGGACTGTTTGAAAAATAACAGATTAGATTTTTTTTCTTCACACTTCTTCAACTCAAGTGTTCTTGATAAAGAAACAAAGCTAGCGCGCGCTAGATTCGATTCAAACTGATGCGCGGGTGAGAATTCTGTGCGGGGGAACAGAGCTGTTTTAGGATAGATTCATAAGAAGAAAAATCCATGTGCGCGCGCGCAACAGGCTTACACGTGGGTTTTGAGTTTTTGGGGTTACATTTTATTTCAAAAAAAGGAGGATGTGCGGGAGATGTCGCTAGCAGTGGAGGGGTGCGAATCCCATACCCATTCGATTATACTGGGGTGCCAACGCAATTAGCTTCCCCTGAAGAAGCTAGCTATCTAGGCATGGGAAGGCAAAAGTCTTCGGTAAGCTGGCAAGTCCTCTAAATACCTTACCACAAGGCTAAAATCTAGAAGATAACAACAATCCCAGTTATTAGCTAGCTTGCTGTGCTGATGTGATTGTGTGAATAACAAAGTGCGGGATCAATGGAATCATGCTGTTGGTAGCTGGGTTGAGTTTGTCCGTACTGGTAAGGATTATTATAGGGAATACATGAACGGACCCTCATTGAAGAGAATGATTGGCAACATTAATGGGAAAAAGGTGTTGGACATAGCATGTGGTGAAGGATACTTCTCAAGACACTATGCTAGAACCGGTGCCAAAGTTGTAGGCGTAGACTTTAGTGCTGAAATGATCAAAGCCGCTGAAGAAGAAGAAAAGAGAAACCCACTCGACATAGAGTATCACGTGGCTGATGTCGCAGATTTGAGTTTTATAGACTCAGAGTCTTTCGACCTTGCGTTCAGTTTCATGGCTTTGATGGATATAGCCGATTACGAATCAGCTATCAGTGAAGCATATAGAGTCCTTAAAGGTGGAGGAAGGTTCGTTTTCCTGATCACTCATCCCTACTTCGAGCAAAGATGGCATGATGGAAAGTTGATCGTTGGATGGGAGACTAGGGTTCTAGATGATGGGTCAAGGGAGTTTCCCTATCTCTGGGTTGAGGATTATTTTACTAGACATGATGCGGTGGTAGATTGGCCTAAGAGAGTGGGTAGGAGGCCTTATGCTTTCACGACTACTTCGTATCATAGGACCCTAGCAGATTATGTGAACACGTTGTCAGAGAAGGGTTTCGTAGTGACCAGAATGGATGAGCCTATGCCTACTTGTGAGGGAATTGTCGTTCATCCATCGTTGGTAAGGCATACGAGGCTTCCTCAGTCCATTGCTATCGAGTCTGTAAAGCTAGTTAGCACTATCCCAAAGCCCCCTTCCACGTTTCAGCCTTGATCGGTAAAGCAGCACCCATCATACTCCAAATCTACGTGAAGGAGCCTAACGTGCGCGCTATCTAGTTTAAATACTTAACATTATGTTGTAATAATCGATTTGTGATGAGTGAATGTCAATCATGTAAATACGCACATGATGTCAAAGGATGCGCTTCGACACACACAGAAACGGTACTAAAACTAATCGCTGAAGGAAAAATAGAAGAAGCACATAAGAACCTTGAAAACCTACAAACACACCTAAAAAAATAAACACAGTATAACCTAGCTTTCCTATACCTCCTCATGCGCGCACGCTAGCAGAGCTAATCTTCCTAATCTTGACAATTGATTTAATCCGAGAGAGAGCGCGCGCTTAATTAATTACTGAGAGTGAATCTTTCACCACCACCATAGTGTGGTACAAGACTGGGAAACACCACTTGTAAATAGAGAAAATAAGCTAACCCTGAGAACACTAATAAGACAGAAAGAATGAGTGAAACAGTCTGAGACTTCTTTCTGAACAAGATAATTCAATAATTCATAATTTAATTCTGAATTTTAAAACTATTGTAACTGGGTACAAAATGAGTTATTAGAACAATCAAGCGCATTAATACAATCATAAAGGTGGGAAATCAGTATTACAGAGGTAAATAAAGAATTGCACCTTCACGCAGCTGAATATTGTCTATGTGTCCAGACTCGGTATTGTCTTCTAGCATAAAATGTAGATGTGTTCGCTTATCTGGATGTGTGTATACACCTTGACTCTCTGAGTCGGCCCAAAAACCTATTATTTGCACCCTTGAGTTGTAAACTGAGAACTTTTGTTTAGCTCGTTGATGTTCTGTTTTGTTATGGGGTGCATTGTCTGATTTATAAATGATGTGATAATTCAGTGAGTCAACAATTCCTTCAATACGAAAAGGAAAAGGGTTTTGCGTATCAACATTATTCTTTTTAGCTATATTATGGATAAATACTTCCACGTTACTTAGTCCACTAATTGACTTCTTAATTGTAATTTGTTTCCATTGAGAAGCACTTGCATATGCTAAAAAAATAGCATTATAGTGTAAAGACGAATAAATCTTCGGTCGCTCGCTTTCAATGGTGGCTATTGAAGATTCACCGTTGTAAATGGTAATTTCGCCTTTAAGTCCTTCAATAGGTCCTA
>DAOVAG010000187.1 GCA_030671165.1 Candidatus Bathyarchaeota archaeon
GCATTAAGAAGATTTAAAAAAACTTTAGAAGAAATGAACATTTAGGGAGGTGAAATTATAAATTGACATCATTTTTTGATTTTGACGAGATATTTAGAGACTTTGATAAAATAATGAAAAGAATGCACGGATTAAATGAAATTGAGAAGGACTTAAAGAGTGGAAAACTCAAAGGCGGATGGAATGTTAAACAGATCGATGAGCCCAACATAAAAGGATACGTTATTCAAGGACGCTTCAGGTCAGATCAACCATTAGAACCTTTCGACCCCTTTAAGCCAAATGACCCTTTTGAGAGACGACCCATACCCCAGAAATCCTTCAGACCATTTGAAATCGCTTCAGAAGAAACCCGTGAACCCTTAACAGATGTCTTTGAGGAAGAAAAGACGGTAAAGATCTATGTGGAACTACCTGGTGAAGAAAAAGATGACATTCAACTCAATGTCACAAAAGGAGCAGTTGAGATTAAAGCAAAGAACTTCTACAAGAGGATACAAGTGCCAAGTAACGTTGACATCGAAAAAGCATCATCAAAGTATAACAACGGAGTACTCACGATAATAATTCCCAAGGATGAGACGATCCCCCAAGAAGAAAAACGGAGAATAACGATTGACTAACTCAAGTGAACTCCATGGTACAGATCCACGATACGGATTATAACAGATATGTAGAGCTCATAGGTACCGCCCACTTCACCAGACGCAGCATCAATGACGCCTACGAAGCCATCGAGTCACTAAAACCAAGGGATATCGCTCTCGAACTAGACTGGAGACGCTTCACCCAATTAAACACTGCTTGTATCAAATGTTCAAGAGTAGGATCCTGTAAAGGAATCTGCGAATTTATTGGCGCAACCGACGCCCTAGGCAACACAAATGCCAACATCTGGCTCATAGATATGACTGAACATGAGATGCAGCACAGAATGAAACGGAGAAGGACGCCTTATACCAGATCTCCAAGAAGGCTTCCACTACGTTACTATACAGATGAGGACCCAGTTTGGCTCTGGGAACAAGGCTACAAAAAAAGAGTAATCAACTATTCAAAAAAACAGATAGAAGCCGGTCGAAGATATTTTCCATCTGTATGGCGAGTTTTGATTGATGAACGTAACGCGTTAATGGCTGCGAGGCTTGCATGGATATCATCAAAGAATTTAGATGAAGGAAAGAACCCCAGCATACTTACGTTTGTTGGGGCTGCCCATGTTGATGGAATAAGAGAACTACTTCAGCATCCACTTCAAATCAGAGACCATCTTCGAACGTTCAATTTAAGTTTCACAGATCCAACCTTGATCAGAAGAGTTGCCGTCCAAGTACATTAGTAGTAACCCACTTTCTATGAGTTGGATCTAGAAATATCTCTAATTAACGCAGTATTCGAAATACAAGCACTACTATAAGCGCTATGAATGTTCTTTCAAGGATTGAACAAACTTCCATCTTTTTTTAATAACAAGCGCGCACAAGTTAGCGAAATTTCTGTAAACTGAGTTAAAAACATGGATGCCTAATAGAGCATGCCTGCGCATGTTAATAACGGAATCAGATGCAGTTATTGATTCAATAGACTAGTAGTTTTCAGCAAGTAATTCATAATAATTTTGAGCATGTTTACAAGCAGGGCAAGTTTCAGGCGCTTCTTTTCCTATGTGGACGTAACCACAGTTTCTGCATTTCCATTTAACTTCAGTGTCTCTCTTGAATATTTTATCGTTCTTCACGTTTTCAAGAAGTTTTCTATATCTTTTCTCGTGTTGTTCTTCAACTTCTGCAATCTCTTCGAATGACTCTGCGACTTCTTCAAACCCCTCTTCTCTGGCTACTTTTTCAAATTCTGGGTATAGCGTATCCCACTCCATCTTTTCGCCTTCAGCAGCCGCCAGAAGATTCTCTGCTGTACTACCAATCTTTCCAGCAGGATATCCTGCCTCAATCACCACTTCTCCACCTTCAAGATGTTTAAAGAAAACCTCTGCATGCTCTTTTTCATTATCTGCAGTTTCGTGGAATATTGCCGAAATTTGCTCGAATCCTTCCTTCTTTGCTACACTTGCGAAAAACGTATAACGGTTTCTTGCTTGACTCTCACCAGCGAATGCTTTTAATAGATTCTTCTCCGATTTTGAACCTTTTAAACCCAAGTTAATCACTATAGTTTATTAGGTAAACACATGTTTTTTAATTTTATGTGTAGAAATAAAAAAAACTGAGATTAATTTTCGAAGAATATTCGGGACTTGGTTTTGTAACTCCAATTGATTGTATTCAAGAAACTATTGACTCGTATTCTAAAAACATCATCCCTATAATTTTCAAACTTAACTAGATAGCTCTAAGCGAATAGTGAAACGTTGTCACTTTATCAAGCGAAGTAGTGCTTCTAAGAGATATTTCTTAAAGTGTTTAGGAGCTCTTGGATATCTGGTAACTCTGCTATGGGGTATACCTTTACAAAATATATTTTCTGATTCTCATCTATTATTATATTGGCTCTTTCTGAAATTCCATCCTCTTCTCTAAATATTTTATATAATTTAGCGACTTTCCCATGTGGCCAGAAATCTGCGAGTAATCTTGTGTTTTTTATTTCTAGGCTATCTGCCCATGCTTTTTTGGATGGAACCGAGTCGACACTAACGCCTACAGCCACCGTATTCAGGGAATCAAATGAGTGTTTATTTTGTTCTAGTGATTTCATCTGCTCGGCACAGACATAAGTCCATGCCAGCGGGTGGAATGAAAGGAGAACCCGTTTACCCTTAAAACTAGATAACTTGAACTCCTCTTCATTTTGATCTAATAACACGAAATTCGTTGCATCTTCGCCCTTCTTTGGTTTAGTCACC
>DAOVAG010000193.1 GCA_030671165.1 Candidatus Bathyarchaeota archaeon
CAGCCCCGTGATTACGCTGTGAAGCAACACATTTAACTGGTAGAAGTTAAAGGGTTGATTGAGTTAAATGAGTGAAGCCGAGTTAAGAAAGATGCTGGATCACGCAAAAAAACAATATACAAGATCTATCACTCCTAAAGACTTGGGTTATTGGAGAAAGCGGATCCAAAATCTCGAAATGGAGTTGAAGTAAGTCCCTACTAGCTAATGACTTTAGCCAATAGTTAACCATCAGATTGACATTACATAGAGTTAGGAAGTCCAGCTTTCTAGTTGATAAGAAGGATTTTGACTTATTTTCTGGTGAATATGTCCCAAGCTCTATACCACAATCTCGCCACAGATTCAACAGCATCATGAAATATTTGGTTAGTAACGATCTTGAATTCATCTTCGCCAATTATCTTGATGATGTCTTCGTACTTGAGGGGAGATGCATCCTTCTCGCATTTCTTCGTTCCAATGATGCTTTGTATCTCAGCGAATGATTTAGGTATCCATTTTCTAGAGACAGCATATGAGATTCTGCAGATGTTCACCATCTCGTCCCATTCGTTAGGCATGCTCTTGTATAATTTCGTACTTAACTTGTATTTAGGATCTTTATCGATCTCGATTAAAGAGTTCTTTGGCATGTCAGTCGTGATTTTCTCGACCGATTCCTTTGTGTATTTATGAATCGTAAAACGACTCTTGCTGCGAAAAGATTTCTCCCAAACCGCCTCAATTCCAGGATGTAATGATTTTGGGAGTCTTCTCTCCTTTGTCCCGCCGTCTACAGTCTCTGAAAACATGTCCCTAAGGTCGCAGTGTAAGGGCATATGAGCATCGCATATGTAATGACTGACCATGAAGAAAGTTAAAGCTATTTGTCTAGCCGAAAAATTAGGGGACAAAGAAAGATCCTTAACCTTCTTTTTTGTCAGATAATCCATATATTCGTCTGGCGTTTCCTTCTTAACATAAAAAGCCAGAGGAAAATCTCCCATCTTCAACATGTCTATTATCATATGGTTCAAAGCTATAACACGGTCGGGAAGTTTTCCACCTCTACTAGCTACCCAATACGGTTTCTCCAGCTCTTCGGAGTCCTCAAGATAGCTCTCAAGACACAGACGTTTTCCCATCGTCTCACTTTTAAGTTCATCATAAGATACCTGCAATGAGTCATGGTAACTAATATCACTCACAAATCTGTCGGAGCTATCCATCTTGAAGATGTGACCATAACTCATGTCCCTTATGAGAGTATCAGGTAACCAAGCCCCGTTCCAGATATCGGATAGGTAATACGTTAAGAGCTGTATAAGAGAATCCGTGTTTTCTATCTTACTGTCATCAACGAGTTTTAGTGCCCGTAAAGCAACCCACGCATGAGCCTTTTGTTTCATGCTAAACACCTGTCCGATAGTTGGATAACTATTATGTTTTATTGTTTTGTTTGGAATTGTAGCATTCCATTATATAGCTTGACTTCTATTTTTCGTAGTTCAGTCTTTAGTAGTTCTGTAAGACTACTTATTTGATACTCATAGCTACTTTTATAATCCTCATAAATTGATGTAGCCTTCTCAGCGACATTTAAGAAAAGTTGGTTAGAGGATGCGATGATTCCTCGTAAGAACTCTTCATACACAGATATATTCTTAACCTGCGGGTAGAATTTTTTCAACGTAACTACTTCGAACCTGTGCCAACGTAATTTTGCCAACATCCCTTCGCTGGTAAACATCCAATTATAAAAGGCGTGATGTAAAAAGTCGCAAAAGCGATCTACCTTGAGATCAAGAAAATCATAATCAGGTTTTTCAACAGATCCCTTAAGGCGACCTTCCTTTATGAGTTGTCTTTCGATATCAGTCTCAGCATAGGGTATTAACTTGCAGAAAACGACGGGAGCACTACCATCACCACAAATCTTCCTTAAAAACGAGAGGTTAGCTTTTATTGACTCAAACGTGCTTGAAGGGTCAAAAATCATAAAGCCGAACTCATAACTTATCCCTAGTTGGTTTAACACTCTAATGCAATTAATACTATCGTCTAGGCTTAGTTTTTTGTTTAATACTTTTAATCCTGTTTGGTTGCCTGTTTCTATGCCGAGATACGTTAAGTATAACCCAGCCTTTTTTAGTTTCGAGAATAAGTCAAGGTTTACTTCATCAGGTCTGCAATTAATTTTCCAGAGAATTTTATCAGCCAAATCTTCCCTTTCAAGAGCATCAATAAAATCCAAAATCCATTTCTTCCCAATTCTTCCTGGGAGAAAGAAATCATCGTCCTGAAAGAGGAATATTCGAGTATTATGCTCTGTATAGAGCTCTTGCATCTCCTTGGAGACATTATAGGGGCTTCTTGTTCTCCTGATTTTTCCTCGTGGAGTACCATAGAATTTTCTGATACTGCAGAATGAGCAGTTTCTGACACATCCTCTACTCGCTAGAATCGTGTGATAGACCTTATCCATACATTTATACTCTTTACCTTTTTCTCTAAAAGGAAAGGGAAGCGTATCAAGATCCTCAATTAAGGGTCTTAGTTCGTTAGAAAAAGGTTTACCATGAAGCTTGTAAGCCATTCCCTTTATGTGTCTCCAATCCTTGCCCGCGATCAAGCATTCAGCTAATTCACAGATTGTGTTCTCACCCTCAAATCTTACAACTGAATCTAAATCGGGTATAAGGTTAAGAACCTCATGATACCTCAAACTGGGGTAGTGTCCACCAACAGTGAAATGACAATCGATCGAGTGTTCTCTTAGGTATCGGACTAGTTTACGTAATTCCTCGACATAATATTGAAAAATTAGGGAGAAGCCGACTA
>DAOVAG010000139.1 GCA_030671165.1 Candidatus Bathyarchaeota archaeon
GCGTAGATATTTGGGAATATAATGATAGTAATCTCGATTAATTATAACTGTTCCCTGCATACTATCGCTGACAACTATTCCCTGCAAGATACGACCTCTAACTGATAAATTACTATGGAAAGGACAGAGTAGATCATCACATGTCCTCTTTGGAAGTTCAACAGGTATACCGATATTTCTCATCTATTACACCTTTGACGTTTTTTTTATTCTCTCTGCATGTTTACCAACAAATTCCTTACCGTTAATTATCGCAAGTGAGTCGTCAGGTAGGGAGAAACAGTAAACGGCAGTATCCTTCGGAATCCACCGTTTTTTGGCACCATCAGATATAATAAACATGTTCTTCATTTCAGCGATTACCTTTCCTTTAATCCCAACATGTGTTTGGTTTGAGCTTTGAATAACACACACTTGAAGTCCGATTACTTCATGGCGAGTGAGGTTTTCTTTAGTAATAGGGGTCACTCTTTAATGCTTCCCCCAATCTCTTTTTCTCGTTGAATGGTTAATAGTCGAGCTATCGCTTTCTTAATTTCTTTAATTCTGGAAGGACTATCAATAGAGCCACCTGATTTAGTCATAGAAGTGAGTTTTCTAAGTTCAGTTTGAAGCTCAGTAAGTTTTTCTATCCTCTTTTCATTGGACATCTCCCGCATTTCTTGTAACCTAAGAAAAGGCATGTTTAGGTTTCAGCTCCTTTATCATTCTCTACTTCTGTTGGAACCTCAGATACTTCCTCTTCAGGTTCACTTACAGGTTGTGTGATAGAGGTAAAATCTAATTTATCAGGAAAAGTAGCACCAGGGGGGATTATTTTAACGTTAATCCCCAATACGCCTTGATTTAGTGTTACTGAAGTAACGGCTTTTCTAGTATTTTTTAAGGCTGGATCTCCAGATCTTGGAATGTATCCCTCTTTATATTTTTCATATCTATGTCTCCGACTTCTCAGTTTTCCCTTGATAACTATTTCTACTCCTAAAGCTCCAGCTCTTATTATCTGATTTAAAGCCCAGAAACCCGCTCTTCTGAAATGAATACCCCTTTGGAGAGCATTAGCTATACGAGAAGCCATAATTTGAGCGTTGAGTTCCGGAACCTCTATCTCCGAGATTGCTATTTGAGGATTAGGAAGATTGAATTTTTCTTCTAAAAGTAAAGTAAGTTCTCGAATGTTCGATCCTCTCCTTCCAATGACGACACCAGGTCTAGCGGCATATATTACCAATCTAGTTCCTAAGGGAGTTTTTGTAGTCTCTACACCGCCATAACCGGCTCTATCTAACTCCTTTTCTAGGAATTCATCTAATTCTAAACTGCGAATGTTATCACTTATGAGATTTCTGACAGTTGACATTATTTCACTTAATCTCCTTTGCTATTAATTCTACATGACAAAGTTGGTTAAAATCTGGTGATGATCTGCCAAAGGCTCTAGGCATGTATCTCTTTATTATTCTAGCTCTTTGAGCTGCGGCATGAACTATTTTTATATTCTCCACGTAAAGCCCCTTATCCTCAGCATTTGCTTCAAGGCCATTCAATATTTTCATTATTTCTGAAGCAGCTTTAACAGGATATTTTCCAGCATACCAACCTATAAGTCCTCTCTTATGGGGAATCTGCTTGTTATAGCGTCTATAGGGAACTGCTCTTTTCTTATCTATAACATCTTGGAGGAAACGTCTAGCCTCTTCAAGATTCATCGTACATATTGCTCCGCAGATTTCTCTTGCAGCTTTTGGGGATATCTTCAGATCCCTACCACTAGCTTTAACCATTATTTCAGGCTCCGTCTCTTTGAACGAGTATCCCCATTTTGGCATATATTCTCACCCTATATGTTTGCACGAAAAAAAGAAGCCTAATCTATTAAACCTTTTGCGCATTTAGAAATCTGAATGATTTAGGAGATAACATGAATGATTTAAAAAAATGAGGAAAATCTAATCACCTCAGAGGAACATACATACTCGATCTAGAAGCTCCTATTCCAGGAGAACCATGAGCGACTCTTTTATTCGTAATAGCATATTCACCGAGTAAATGACCAATTTTTTGAGGTGTAATTTCGACGGGAACGAAGTCCTTCCCATTATGCACAAAGATGGTTACACCCACCATTTCCGGTAGAATTATTGAATCTCGACAATGGGTCCTCACAATCTTTTCAGTACCTGTATCCAATGCTTTTTTAGCCTTACGTAACTTCATCATCAATTTTCTCCGTTCCTCAGATGGCACTCGTAGGAGAGAACGTCTTCTTCTAGAAGGTAAAAGTTTAATGAAATCGTCCATTGACATACTTTGCAGTTCTTTTAGAGTACAACCTCTATACATGAATTCTCTTGGCATACGTTTTTACATCCTTAACAAGTTTTTTAACCTTTTGGATAAATATTATCAAGACACGTCTTCTATACCTTTATCACTTATCATGAAAACACATTCAGCTTCAGGGAGATATGAACTATCAATTATCTTTGCTATTCGACGAGACTTCTTGCTCTTTCTGATAAAAACTCTATTAGTACTCAAATGAGCCATTATATGACCACCCGCAGGTTTATTGGATGGCCCAAAGAACATTGCGGGTGAAGCTACAACTTGATTTGTGACTACAACTGGAATGTTATGAATCTCAGCTGTTCTAAGTAACCTATGAAGATGACGATTCAGCTTTTGTTGTCTATTAGCCAGAGTTCCTCGCCCAATGTATTCTGCTCGAAAATGGCTAATAATAGAGTCGACTATCACAAGTTTAAGATTCTCAGTCTTAACTAGTTCGTCCGTTTTTTCTCCAATCAATATTTGATGATCACTATTAAACGCCCTTGCAACCACAATATTCTTAAGAATATCAACTGGCTCAAGTCCATGGTTACGGCTAATCTCAACAATCCTCTCAGGACGAAAGGTTCCTTCAGCATCAATGTAGAGCACTCGTCCATCCAAACCTCCACTTTCGGGTGGAAATTGTACAGTGACACAAAGTGTTAGACAGATCTGGGTTTTTCCTACACCAAACTCTCCAATCAATTCGAGGATACCTCGACTTTCAACGCCTCCACCAAGTATTTCATCAAGAGCTTTACTTCCGGTCGTTAAACGAGTAATTTCCTTCCTTTGTATAAGTAGCTCTTCAGCAGTTTGAAATTTTATATCAAGCATCTCCCTTGCTTTCAAAGAGAGTGAGATAGCCTTCTCCTCACTAAGCCCAACAGTATCTACCAATTCCCTGGAAGGTGCTAAAGCAAGAGCTTCCAAAGTATTGTACCCAGCAAGACGCAATTTTTGAGCTGTCACAGGTCCAATGCCTGGGAGATCTTCTAGCCCTTTAATAGTTTCTGTAGTTCCTGTAGTTTCTGCCAACTCTCTTTCCTCACAGTAGAACGTCTTACAAGTCTCAGTTACAATTGGATTGATAAAAACTTACTGCTTTAAAGCATAAGATCTTTGTTCTT
>DAOVAG010000180.1 GCA_030671165.1 Candidatus Bathyarchaeota archaeon
CAATTTTGAGTTTGTATGTGAATCCCTTTAACACGCCGATGATCATGTTTTCGATATGTGATTTAAGAGTTCCAACTAAAGCAGATCTTTTCTTATCGGGCCAAGGAGCTTCTATTATTATTTTATCATTTTTTTGTGTTATATTAATGGTTGTAAAAGAGAAGTTACGTTCAATTTCTCCCAGTGGTCCTTTAACGATAATTTTAGGGAGGTCAAGTCTTACTTTGATATCCTGAGGGATTTCAATAATCTTTTGGGCCATAAGCGCATTAGTCAAGATAAATTCCTCTAAGAGTACTTTTTAAATCCGAGTTTTACAGCCACTTCTCTAAAGCATTGGCGACATAAGTTTAAGCCATAAGATCTAATAATAGAACCGTAAGAGCCACATCTACGACAGGGTCTACTTCCTCTTCCGTATTTATAGATCTTCCTATTTGATTGTTCAGACATGTAAATACCTACTCTAATTCTATATTGAATAATTCCTTAATGTACTCCATTGAATCACTAGGGGTAATCTTCTGTCTTCTACCTAATTTTGCTTTACATCTACGTCTTTTCTTTATACGGTAACCCGGTCGCTCCATTGTAACACATATATCCATCCCAAAGATCCCGAGAGCTGGATCGTATTTGACTCCTGGAAGTTCAATGTGCTCCCTGATTCCAAAGGAGAAGTTACCCTTAGAATCAAAATTTGACCTGGAAAGTTTATCTCGTAAAGCATCAAAGCCTTTTTTAAGGAAATCGGTAGCTACTTCCCCTCTTAGAGTTCCGACACATGCAATGGGTGTTCCTTTTGTTATGCTCCATTCTCTTATGGTTTTTTTAGCTTTTCGCGTATAGGGTTTTTGATTGGTTAATTGTTGGAATACTTCCATAGCGTTCTGAAGGATCTCACCAGATTTTCCGATAGACATGTTAACAACAACCTTCGCTATTCGAGGACTCTGCATTGGATTAGAAGGAGATTTAATTGTTTTAATTTGACTCATTGTTTAATCTCCTCCGGTAATGAAATCCAAGGTTCAGTCTTACCGACTGGAAATACATAATCAAGAATGGTCTTAAATTGATCATCGTTTGAATCCTTCAGTGTTACAATTGAAGGGCGAAGGGCTTCTTTCTTTTCAATATCGATAATTTCACCCCAACGTCCAATGTTTTTTCCGTTCTCCACAATTGCAAAGACACCTACATCGAAAGAGAGATGATCCAAAATTTGGGAATCAGGTACGTCAATCTTCAAAACGTCATGTGTTTTGAGTATATCTTCCGTTATTTTCTCAGGATCACTTTTTCTCAGCAGAATATTGCGTCCATCATGAAGATTAAGTTGTGAAATTCCTCCTTTTACAACAGTTTTATTCATTATTTTGCATAGTTTGAAGTCTTTTTCTTCTCCATCTATAACATGTAAACCTAATCCTCTTCGACGCATCGGCAGTATTCTATAAGATTTTTTAATAATCGGAATATCAAGGACATCCATTAAACCTATGGAAAAAGTGTCCTTTTTCCGTATTATGCCATCAATTTTTACATGGTTCTCTGAGAGGATACGCTTAGCTTCTTTTCTGTTCTTAGCGAGACCAAGTATCTCTCTTAATATTAAAAGTAGAGGAAATGAACGATCCTTCATATGAGGACCGGGTTTAGGTTTTATGACCCATTTAAACTCTTTCTTACGAATTGGCCAAAAAGTTGGAGCCGGTAACCGCTTTAAATGTTTTGAACCACCCTTCTTTCCCATATACCATCAATACCTTCTTATTTTCCTTCACAAATTATTTACTCACTTTTTTAGATTTATTCTTCGCCTTTTTAGGTTTCGTTTCAAGGTTAATCTTTGGGATAGAAATGGAAGTTCTTCTGTCGAGGATGTCTTGCCTACGTTTATCTTCAAGGTTAAATTTTGTAATCATTACTTTTGATGGAGGAATAGGTACGAAGATCGAATCTCCATTAGCTTTTTCCATAGTAACTCCATCAATATTAATAAAGTTCTTCTTATAATTCACCTTAGTCACCTTCCCTTCTACCCCTCGAAAATTTCCACGCATAATAGTAACCAGATCTCCTGAAATAACACCCATCGATCGAGTTTTATACTTTCCTGAAAGTGCTTTAGAGAGCATGGAAGAACACCTCTTTCTTTGATTAACCTTTGAAATTTTTAACATAAAAATAATCACCTTAAATAATTGTACTAGCTACACTTGCAACTCTTGGCCATCTCTCGGCAGCTTCCTTAGCGACTGGTCCTTTAATGGCAGAACCACGTAATTCTCCTTCGGGAGTTATTACGATTGCAGCATTGTCTTCAAACTGTACCCATATACCATCGGTTCTTCTATAAGGCATTCTCTGTCTGATGATAATGGCATGTAAAACTTGCTTACGTAAATCGGGACGACCTTTTTTAACAGAAACTATCACTCTATCTCCAACACAACCAGAAGGTACCCGTCTATATCGACCTTTATAACCAATGACACCTATGATTCTTAACTTCTTTGCACCTGAATTATCTGCACAGTTAAGTATTGATCCCATTACTAAGGTTCTTGCGATGTGAGGTCTGTAATCAAGAACCCCTTTAGCACTTACAGCTCGAGAACGCCTAGACATTTTATTATATCTCCACCAAATTATTACGATTTATTTTTCCTGCATCTTTTCTACAATAACAAATGAGACGGATTTACTTAGAGGACGACACTCCATAATTTTAACCCTATCCCCATTCTGCGCGTCCATACATGGAGGATTGTGAGCTGCAATTCGGCTGTGCCTTCGTTCATAGCGTAGATATTTGGGAATATAATGATAGTAATCTCGATTAATTATAACTGTTCCCTGCATACTATCGCTGACAACTATTCCCTGCAAGATACGACCTCTAACTGATAAATTACTATGGAAAGGACAGAGTAGATCATCACA
>DAOVAG010000222.1 GCA_030671165.1 Candidatus Bathyarchaeota archaeon
AGTGGGTGCAATCTGATGTATAAGGCTGATTGGATCAAACTCACGTTGCTTCTCCAAAGACTCGTACGTGATCTGGTTGCGCCAATTAGGTGCAAGTTTACTACCTTCCATGAAAAATTTATAGGACTCTGCTTGGCTCAAAACACACGGTTCTCCTTCTGGAGCTACTACTTTGATGTAATTGATCTTTCCGGTCCTATAACGCTCTATGCGGTCTTGAATAAACAATTCTCCAACTTTATCAAATTTTTCCTTATTAATTCGACGTCTGGTCTCCCAATTCGAGGTCGAAGGGACTTGTGCAACTATTGCTTTAACTCGTTTATCGAATATTCCCACATAAAGGACAAGTCCGCCGCTGAAGGATGTTCCCCATATCCCAATCCGCTGCGGATCTACATGAGGGTGGTCTGACAGCCATGTTATTGCATTTCGGTAGTCTTCTTGCTGTTCAAGCGGGAATAGTTGACCGCGAGGCTCCCCCATACTATCTCCGAAGTAGCGGTAATCAAATACCAATGTTACAAATCCAGCATTCACAAATCGTTCAGCGTATTTGGAGAGACCCATTTCCTTCACGGCTGAGTATCCATGTGCCATGACAATTGCAGGAACCTTTTCATCAGGGGCTAAATTATCGGGTATATAGAGCCAACCGCTGCAATGCAGTCCTTGACTCAGAAACATAATATTCTGACGCATGTTTATGCCTTCTTTAAACATATTTACAAAACATAAACACCTATAATTACTTTGGTGTACATTTTTTTTTATGACATATTTTACTTCATCAATCAATTAGGTAATTCCAATCATCTGTCTAAAAATTAGATAAAGTGTAAGCTTCTTTTTTTATGCATATCGAATATTGTTCGAAAGATATTTATTGCATAATATTAAAGTTAGTTATGGTGTTTTTAGATTGAAATTTTTTCTTTCAGGTTTAGGTAACTTTTCTAATAATTTATCGGTTATTTCTGAGGCTATCATAGGAGGAGATAAACTTGGCTTTGATGGAGCACTTCTGCCAGATCATTATATGTGGGGCCAGATGCCGTTTATGCGTAGAAGAATGAGGGAAACCCTTTCTAGTCATAATAATGTAACTAAAGAGGGTGGAGGTCACCCGAAAGGTGTTACCATGAGCGGAAGAATGGGTCGTAATTTCCACTCTATGACCAATAATTCAACTTTGGAAGCCTGGGTTACGCTCAGTTATTTAGCTGGGAAGACCGAGAAGATTAACCTTGGTACACTAGTAACTCCGATTCCATTCCGTCCTCCCGGTATCTTAGCTAAGATGATATCGACTCTTGATATCTTATCAAAGGGAAGGATAGTCTTCGGAGTGGGAGCGGGTTGGTCTCAACCTGAGTTTGAAGGATATAGTGAATGGAACCAGCCCAAGATAAGAGTGGATAAAACGGAGGAAGGTCTAGAATTAATGATAAAACTTTGGACTCAAAAAGAGGTGACGTTCAAAGGAAAATATTATCAAGCTAAGGGAGCTGTTTTAGATCCAAAACCTGTGCAGAAACCGTATCCTCCACTCTTGTTTGGTGGTAGAGGAGACCGGATGTTAAAAATGGCGGGTAGATATGCTGATATTTGTTACATTATGTCGGGATTCCAAGCTCCTGAGGTTTCTGAAGAGATGCGTAAAAAGGTTTTGAAGGCTGCACGGAAAGCTAATCGTGTTGAAAAGGTAGCTTTTATGGCTGGTCCAATGGGCTCAATGTCTCCCTTCGACTTAAAAGAATCTTCAAAAAGAGTTGAAGATGCTATAGAAACTGGAGCAAGCTACTATCTAACAGCATTTCCGCGAAACACTTACATTGAATCAATGCAAATATTCGCAAAAGAGATCATGCCATCCTTCAAATAAACGGAGAACTTTCAACTTTTAAGCTTCGAATAAAACCTTTTCGAAGTTGATCTTATAGTACTCTTATGCGTCTTAATTTGACATTAGAGAAACTGCTGGCTTCTCTTCTCACTTTCAATTCGAATAATCCCGTGGTATACAACCAACCTGTAATCTGGTCGTCAGCAATATTTCTTCGTTGTTTAAAAGAAGAAAAATTGCCTAAGAATTGTTCAAAATCAGCCAGTTTCAGTTTAGTCTGATTTTTACACTCGACGAATAAGTAGTTTTTTTTTGAAAACCATTTTCGCTTTTTTTCTCCGATAATCTCAAACTCTCCACTAGGAGCTTGACTCGTTATTGTACAGATGTATCCTTGTTTAGTGAAGATTCCGAGTATGGTCTCTTCTAGAGTTCGTCCTTTACCTTGAGTCTCATCTTCCCGTGAATCTTCTGTTTTTTTTCTAGACGCTTGCTGTACCAGCGATTTTGTTTCATCTGATGTAAGATTTAGGCTGAGAAATTCAATTAATTCGTGTTTTTTCCACGAGCTGGGAACTTTATACCTTTTTGCGTCTGCGAGTTGAAGTAATTCTTTGCCACTTAATTGATTCAGAAGCCTCTCTTTTTTCGTCAAAAGTCTACCCATTAAATTGTATTCGAATTCTGATCATATTAAGTTTAGGTT
>DAOVAG010000084.1 GCA_030671165.1 Candidatus Bathyarchaeota archaeon
TAATGTTTTGATAAAGAAAATTATTATTTAATTATAGGAGATATTTCCAGTAATTAGAATAGAAATAGAGAAAGCATCTGGGGAGTAACAATAGTCTAAAAAAAGTAGAAATGGTATATTTGAGCATATGCACATTGCACCTTCAGGATACCATACCCCAGAGTAGAATAACCTTTTTTAAAAATAATACTAGATTGAACAAACGCTGAGACAGGAATATCAATACCCGCCTGGTTTACACAAATCTAGAATAAAAAGATGGAACAGGTGATGTTCTATGTTCCATATTTTTTCATGCGTGCCTTCAACTTAGCATAAGAAAAGTCGGGATCTGCATATATTTTTTTACTGGAAGCTTCGTCATCCAATAGTTTCTGAGCTCTCTCAAGAATTTCAGCCATTTTGCTTGCTGGAAACTTGACTACTCCATGCACATCCATGTGAACCATATCTCCTGGCATCACAGTCATCCCACCAACTGTAACAGGTACACCTACATCCTTCACGAAAAAATCGCCATGTCCCGGTGTTACTCCAGTAGCATAGTATTGAATACCTATCTCTTTAATCGCATCCACATCTCTCATTGGACCATCAGTTATGACTGCAACTACGCCAAATGCATTGTACATTGTTGACATCATCTCTCCGAAGAGTCCAACCCTATTCCGTAGAACTTGTGGAAAGACTTGCTGCGCCACGAGAACGACAGGTTTCTTTGTTCCATCTATGTGGTCCGGGAGAGCCCAACGATCTAGACCATTGTATTTGGGTGACTTCTCTGCAAATACTACTGTCGCGACATATCCTACTCTGGGACCTAAATCAGGATATATGCAACGTATTGTGGTATCTGTGTACCAATTTCCATACCATGCATCGTAAAGTTTTAGACAGTTTTTAGAGTTGGGATACGTTGCCACAACATTGGAGATTGTTGGCGTATCTATTTTCTCTAACTTTTGAATAATTTCAGCTTCTGATAATTTTGACATATTTTATCATCATTAATCAAAATGGAGTTATGAACATATAAAACTATTGGGATTTATAGATATGAAAGACTTATTCTAAAGAATTTAATATGGTTAAGTGACAGATCTTATTATCCATGACAAAACATAGAATTGTATACTCCTCAAAACTCAAAGAAATAAAGATGTAATTCAAAGATGTCTACTGAATTAAAATCGTAATATCTTCAGTTGGGATCAAATATGGTTCCAGTTGTTTAATTTTATTGAGAAATGGGTTAAAATGAAAGATTTATTCACTTTTTTCTATTTTGAAGAAAGAAGAGTGGAATCTTTTTTATTTCACTAAAGTAAGGAAATCTGCTCTCGGTGGAGAGAAGGATTCTAACAGGGTCACTCCTTCCTTACTGAGGGGTCGGCATCCATGTTTCTCGTTACTTTTAAAGAGATAAGACATGTTTTCCTCAATGACGACTGGGCCCTCCTCCGTTAAGAATTCGACTTTACCTTTCAGGCATATACCGACTTGCTCATTAATGTGGCTATGGAGAAGTATTTTTGCTGTAGGGTCAAGCTTGATGAGTACCAACATCTGCATTTCACCGGTGATTAGAATTGTGTTTTTAACTCCAGGTATTGTGGAGAATCGTTTTGCATCTTCCCGTGGGATAATAATCAAAGTATACACATCATTCATTTAGCTAAATTCTTATATTTTTTTGGGGAATAGGTTCTTATACACTACTTATTGACGTGTGGGTGTTTTCATGTGTTCTAAGATGGTTACTATTTGTTCCCGCAAATCTTTTTCGGGGAGAAATTGTTTTTCCATGATAGCTGAACCGATAGTAAAGGCCCAGATGTTCTTTTGCTTCATTTGATCTATCTGTTTAAAATTATGTATGCTTCCTGCTACAATTAAAGGGACTTTTAAACTCGTTGTCACTCTATCTAATAGAAGTGTCACGTCACCTGTATATCTGTATAAAAGAAGGTTAATTCCATGAACACCCATGGCTTCAGATCCCAATCCGTCCCTGATGATTTCAGTCACATCACCTTCGAGTATGCAAGGATGATCAACTACATTACCAATGTAAGGAAAGAATTTAAAATCTGATCCTTTTTCTCTAAGATATTCAAGTGTCTTTCTCGTAAAATTGCGCATTCCTCCTATAATGTAGTCAGCTCCCACCTGCATAGCTGTTTCAATACCCTTAAAATGTTCTTCTTCGGAATAACTTACAACTTCTAAAAATGTGGTCATATTTTCTTTTTTCATTCTTCGGAACAATTCTTGCAATTTGTCAATGGGTAAACCTATGTCCTTGCAACCAATAAACTTCAAACCAGTATCTTTAACATCTTCAAAAATCTCTATGGCATTCGGTACTGTTACATCGTTATATGTAAGCATAAAGATAAATTCAGTCATTCAAATCAACACTATGTAAGGTATTATTGAGTTATATAGATTTAAATTGAATGGGCAATGCCTAATCATTCTTAAATTTTGATTGACTCCAAATCACAATAGCGGTACTCTCTCCAACATTAATCAATGCATGCGGTCTTGGTGGCGGTATCAGAATGGCGTCTCCTTCCGCTAGTTCTTCATAAATATTGGTATCAGGAAAATGACATAGCACTTTTCCTTTTCCAACATAGAATATCTCATAAGAATCTTTATGACCCGGGTCAACATCGCCGCGCATACCCGGTTGTAAAGTGGAGACTCCAAACACGAGTTTATCTGTCTCAAAGTAAAGTTTACAAAATTCGTCTCCTTCCATAAAATTTTTTGTCTCAGTTTTCCGGATCACTTTTATTTTTTTCAAAAGAACCATACTATTTGTAGAGAAAAATGAAAAATATATATCTTTTTACTCAGGTAGCTCCTATACTAACGAACAATTGAGATGGAAATATAATGAGAGATACTGAGTACCTTCTTGGTATTGACATTGGAACAACCTCTACTAAGGTTGCACTCTTCGACCTTATGGGAACTACAATAGCAAGTATGACAAGAGAGTACCAATTGATTACACCCTCATCTTTAGAAGTTGAATTAGATATTGAAACATTTTGGGAATCTTTCAAAGATGGAGTGAAAGGAGTTCTATCAAAGAGTAATATAAAACCTGGACAGATTAAAGCTCTAGGAATTTCTGCTCAAGGAGAAACTTTAGTTCCCATTGACAAGAATGAAAAACCTTTAAGAAGATCAATAATATGGTTGGATAACCGAGCTCAAGAAGAAGCTGAAATTTTAAATAACAAGTTTAATGATAACACAAGTTATCATATTACTGGACAGATCAAGCTTATTCCTACGTGGCCCGCTTCTAAAATTCTATGGATCAGACGACATGAACCTGATATTTTCAATCAAGTGTACAAATACCTATTGGTTGAAGACTACTTCATATGGAAATTAACGGGAGTCTTTGTGAGTGAAGGATCTCTTTTATGTTCTACATGTTACTGGAACATAGTTACAAAAAAATGGTGGGATGAGATGCTTGATTTTCTCAAAATTATTCCAGATCAACTCCCAGAAATAAGAGAACCTGGCGAAAGAATCGGTAATATACTGCCAAATGTAGCACGAGAGCTGGGTCTCTCCACAGAAACAATTGTATCCACGGGAGCTTTAGATCAAGCATGTGGCACTATAGGGGCTGGAAACATTAAACCTGGTATTATTACTGAAAATATTGGAGCTGCACTAGCTATTTGCGCCACATTAGAAAAACCAAAGTTCGATGAGAAAAAAAGAATGCCAATATTTTATCATGCAATCCCAGATACTTACATGGCACACACATTTAGTATTGGAGGAATGGCTCTAAGATGGTTCAGAGACGCTTTCTGTCAATCGGAGATGGATGTTGCAAATTTAGTAAATATCAGTTCCTATCAATTAATAGATAACGAAGTGAATCAAATACCTCCAGGTTCTGAAGGCATCATCATGCTGCCACATCTCCAAGGAGCTATGCCTCCTGAAACGAATCCAAAAGCTAAAGGAGTTTTCTTTGGTTTCACACTCAAACATAAAAAACCTCATTTTGCACGATCAGTAATGGAAGCCATCGCTTGCATAATCAGAAGAAATCTCGACGTTTTAGAGGATATGGGTATAAAAGTTAATGAGGTTAGAGCACTTGGAGGTGGAGCGCGAAGTACGATTTGGAACCAAATAATTGCAGATGTTATAAAGCGTCCAGTTGTTACAACTTTACACGATGAAGATGCAGCGTGCTTAGGAGCTGCAATTCTGGCAGGTAAAGCTGTTGGACTTTTTAATAAAATTGAAGATGCTGTTAATAACATGGTAATCATAAAGGATAGGTATCAACCTAATGGTAACAACTTTAGAGTATATGACGAACTTTATCATAAATATATCAAACTTTATGATAGTCTTACAGAAGTCTTCAAATTACCCTATTGATCGAATGTTAACTAAATCTGGAAAATTTAGAAAAAACAGTATATCTTGCGCTTTTGCATTGTGGTGAGAAATCAATTATTTATGGGTCATACCCTTAACGCAAGCGCCTGTTGGTGAGATTATTTGATTAAAATCGTATGTTTTGACATGGATGATACTTTGTGTGATGAAACAAAAAGTGATACCATTGCTCGTTTAAAAGTATTTGACTATATTCGAGTTAAACATAAAGAGATCGACTTTTCGAACTTTCAGAAAAAATATGTTGAGATTTGGAAGGACATCGATAAAAGTTATGAAATTTTGATTGCCCAACCTGGAATCGGTGAACGGGAACTTCGACGTGAACACGCTAACCGAGTTCTTGAGGCTTGTGGAGCGAAAAATA
>DAOVAG010000027.1 GCA_030671165.1 Candidatus Bathyarchaeota archaeon
GGTTAAGACGACTTTTCGAAACTCGGTAAACCTGCATCTGGTAATGTCGGAAACTTATCTTTCATCTTCTGCTCAGCAATTGCATTTGCTTCTGTGAGTATCTTTTCAGCTTCAGCACCAGAATACGATACATTCCAAGGTACACTTGTAGCTCCACCTGCTTCCATTACTAGGTCGTTTAACGTACCACCGATTTCTCCAAGTGTGTAAGATACTTCAGGCACTACTCCAGTGAGCGGTCCTCTAATAGAGCTTATAACTTTTGCGATTGGAGCCATTTCAACAGCTATGTCTCCAAATTCACCCACAGTCTCTAATCTCAATGAAACTTGCTCAATGGCGAATTGACTTCTCATGATGGTTTCGCACATCTTCCGTACTTCTGCACTCTCATTCGCATAAATATGTGCTCGTGTTGAATCCTTGGCCATGACCGCGTTTGTAACTTTTCTAAAGAGGTTGTTATAATGGTTCTGCATTCGTTGATAAGCCTGATTTAATCGTTGATTTTGAACTTTCAGCTTATAGATCGTGTAGGAGATCCGTTCCCTTAGAGGTTCAGGTTTTCTTACACCTCTGACGAGTCTCGAGAATATTGATGGTTTCTTTGATCTTTGCCAAGTCTTTAATGCATCTGACAATTAACTTATCTCCCCCATTTCGTTTTTTTTATTACTTATTTGGTAATGGCAAAGACAAAAAATCATTTAGAGTTTTGTTACAATTATGACTAAAAAAGATGCATACAAGGAGTGATATTGACTAAAAAATTGATAAAAGACCCTATGAGGTTCTTATCAAGATAATGCTTGTGATATCTCTTAACGTAATACCGATAGAAGTAGCCCTTTAAATCCTCTTTAGTAAAATATACAATTTTAGACTTTATGGATTATTACGTTTTCTCAGCTAAGATCAGTTTTAGTAATGTCTGCTGATCTATTTCTGCTCTAGCTCTCCAATTTAGGTAGAGAATCCCCGAATCATCTTGGTTGAGGTATCCTCTCCTCTGAAACCTATTTAAGTTATAATCAACTCTCCATTTAGGAAATTTCTCTCTGAGAATCTCTTCAACTTCCTTTCGGGGAGCTTTTCCTTGTTTAGAAATTATGTAAGCAATAGCCACTGTTAGGGCAGCAACGTCATCAACTCTCCAACCTGACAGCACTAATTCAGATTTTGATAATGGTTTCTTGAGTGTTACGTAAAATCGTGCCTGTTTTAGTTGTTCATTAGTGGGGTCCTCAGGTTTCTCTCCTGTCTCATATACGATTTTAACCTCAAAATCTAAATTCTCAAGCTGACGATTCAACAGCTCTATTATGCTAAGATAATTCTTACCTAAAGTCTTTCGTAATTCCCAACCTTTAACACCCGGTTGTCTATGTCTTTTATAGAAGAGTATCTTAGCCGCCTTCTTCACTCTTCTCATATATGCTGCTGTATCATTACTCATCGTGAATCACTTTCCCTTTTACTTTTCCATAGATTGCGATCAATTGCGATGGGTATTGAGATTGTTTGCTCCGTGAAGACATTTTTCTTTGGATTCTCATAAGGAATCAGAAAAATTTCTTCTTCGATACGGTTTACCTCCATGTGAGCATAACCATACGTTACGAGAAAACTAGTTAAATACGCCCTGTAGATAGTCTCATCATAAGTATCCGAGACAATAAAGCTCCAGTAGGAAATCTTTTTTCTATCACTTACTGTCTCTCTCAATTTCTGCCAGAAGGTGTAAAGTGTATCATTAAAGGATTCATTTGACATAATCTTCATCTTTAAGAGTTCTTGTAGTGAAGTCGAATTTAAAGCAGCTGAAGGTGTTGGTAACTTAAGTCGTCTTTCATCTAGGGGTATGAGTTGGTTCCAGTAATCTACAGCTTCCTCCACTCTTTTTTTTGAAAGTCCTTCCATCTCGACGATTGGGTGCCAAGATTTTGAAAAGATATTGACCAGTTTTTCCGTATCAATCATTTTAATATGTAATTCTATTAGGAGTGGGTCAACATATAGTGATGTGGAGCGATTTATAATCCAATTACCTTGAAGACTAATAATTGACGCTATACTGTTTAATGCTTCAGCATCTAATGTGAAATCTTCTAGAATCTTCCAATGAGGAAGATATCTTCTCAAACTGTCGAGTATATTCCTAACCTCCACTTTGAAAGGATCTCCACTTTTATACTCTACTGAAAGGCAAAGACTTATTATGCGTAGTAGACGTTCCCGATCAGTAATTTTTTTACGCTTAATTCTTGAGCCCTTAACTTTGCCCTGTGATTTACCTTCCACTGTTTGAACTGCTATAACTCATACCCCCCTTCATAGATTTCCATTTACTTCAGTCTTATAGTGATGTATTCCATTCCCTTTATACATTTCATATCTTTAAAGGGTATATTCTACAAATGTTTCAGTATATCTTTTTTGATAAATTTCTAGATCATATTAAATACTTAATGTAAAAACATAAAAATAATGATTAAACTAATTATCGGATAATATACATATTTCAATGATAATTATCCCATATTTTAGATAAAAAAGCTTAAAAGGTAGATTTGAGAAGAAAATATATGATTAACAATAAGATCATATACGTTTTACCATATTCTTTTAACTGGTACGGAGTTTCGTAGAATTTTGTTCAAATATTCGAGAAATTGGTTTCTCCATTATGAATATTTCATGTGTGATCAACAAATCTTAATTCCTTCAGTACTGGACAGATCCTATTTAATTGTAGAAGATTCATATGCTGGAGGAAAGTGTAACTATGCTGTTTGCATAAACCGTAGACTACTTACTGATGACGTATGTTCTATGATAATGATGGACAAATCAAAGGAAAGAATCTTCCCTATAACAATAGAAGATCCGGTTTTTCACATTCGAGGAAAAACTTTTTGAAGATTGGGTAAAGAAGAATTATTCTAAAATTGGTAATAGTAAGAAGCGTCAATAAATCCTTTTATAAAAGAGGTATTGAAATAAGATGGAATTTTGTCCAACTTGTGGAACTAAATTAGTATTAGGACCAGGAGAGGCGGGTATTGCACTATGGCTATCCTGTTCACAGTGCAATTATAAAAAGCGCTTAACTGAGACAAAACTCTCTATTCCAGAGAAATCGTTAGGTCCCCCTAAAGATGATATAATCACAGTCATGGATAAAAAAGAGGATTTAACTAATCTACCAACTGTCAGATTTAACTGTCCCAAGTGCAGTAATGATTTTGCTTTCCAATGGCGTGCGCAAACCCAATGGACAGATGAATCTGCGACCCGGTTCTATAGATGTACTAAATGTGGATACACTTCGAGAGATTAAATCTATTTTTTATAATTTCGCAATCTATCCGAAGTGTTGCCCCTTCTGTTGATTCTTGGACTCATATTGTTGGATTGAGACATATATCTTTGAGTATCAGCTAATTTTTCACATGTTCCAATTATTAATAATTTATCAAAGTTTACAGAGAATTTTCTTTTACAATGGGGGCATTGTCGTCTTTTCCAATCCTTTCTTATATTGACTATTTTTCTACATTCTGGACAGGTAACTAAAATCCACCTCTTGAAAGTTATCGGTGTATCCATCAGAGCCGTATTCTCGTTTGCCATCCATAAAATCTCTTTTAACAGATCCCGTACTGCTACACGTATAGCTGCACTTCTACTTGGGTACATTCCGTCTCCTACTAGTCTATTCAATCCGTCAACAAAATCTTCAGGTATTTTAACAGTAACCATTTTCAAACTATCATTTCCTTCTGGTTCTACTAATTTAAACAACTTTTCTTTATATTTGGGAAAATCTTCAACAATAATTGTTTTAAAGCTTAAATATTTCAATTGAGCGATTAAACTTTAATATATTTGCCATATTAATGTCAAACCAGTCTACTTAACTGTAAAAATCTTTAATAAAACTGTTTTAACAACTGATTTTTTCTTTCACTATATCATACATTAATAATGCTGTAAGTATTACGATTATACATGAAACTGTCAATCTACCTATAATACTCAACCAATACAGTAAACGATACTCGACAGAAAAGAACTCATTTTTTCGGGATAACTCTATTTTTTTTTCTAAAAAGAATATTAAGTCGAATATACCGTGATGTTTATTCTTTTTATAATAAATTTTTAATCCTACTTTTTTTTTATATTTTATCTAAAATAATTCGAAGAAACGTAATAATAACTTTTATTGTATCCTCATTTCAGTTAAACATAAGGTTTTAAAGCTCTCTATTAAATGCCAGGATACTATTTTCTGTTTATTTATACTTTCTTCTGGATAAAGGTTGGTAACTACTTAACCTATTTAACCTATTTTCCTGTTAACCTAAAAAATACGGCTCTAAAATGTTTCTAATAATAAAATCTTCAAACACAAAGATCTTATAAGAAACCAAATTCTTTAATAGTTAGTTCTAAATTTGGTTTGTGGAGGAATTGTGATGAGTCAAATGTATTTACCAGGGGCAACGACGATAGGTATAATCTGTAAGGATGGCGTTGTATTAGCTTCTGAAAAAAGGGTTTCATACGGGTATACTATTATGAGTAAGGCGGGTAAAAAATTATTTCTAATCATTGATCACATAGGGGCCGCTTGCGCTGGGTTAGTAGCTGACATGCAGATATTAACGCGTCAAGTTTCAGCATACGCTAAGCTCTTTGAATTGAATAATGGTAGAAGAATATCAGTAAAAGCTGCATCAAAGACCATGTCAAATCTCCTCTTTCAAAGAAGGTTCTTTCCATACTTCACCCAGACGATTGTTGGTGGTATCGATGATGAGGGGCCCAGTCTTTATACTCTAGATCCAATGGGGTCACTTATTCCAGATAAATATGCAACAATAGGCTCGGGTGCCCAGATCGCCGTGGGGGTACTTGAGGAATCTTACAGAGAAGGATTGACCCTAGAAGAAGGAAGGGATTTAGCTCTTAGGGCCATGAGATCAGCAATAAAAAGAGATATCGCGAGTGGAAATGGCATCGATCTTCTTTTAATATCTAAGGATGAAATTAGAGAGGAAAACTTAACTCTTTAACATCAATTCGATTTATCCTCAGAAACTTAAAAGTAGTTATTCAGTAAATACTATCTTTGATGAATCTTGCTGGATAAAAAATATTCTTTACTCCCCCTCTCTCATTCCAATAAACAAAATTTACATAAAATATAACGCATATAGAATCATAATCATCAAATTTTAGTGTATTAACAAATATATTATTTTTTATAAATAACCTTAAATCCATGCAATATATTAGCCAATAATCTTTAGGAGAAAGTTTAAGAGTTGCCTTTTAATTTTAAACACCATCCTAAAGAAAATAGAAACCCTTGAAGTGAAGGGAGCTATGTAAGACCCTTCTAGATCAATTTAAGTCATAAGGAAGAGATGTAAAAATGGGACGCCGGAGAAAAAGTGCACCTAAACATGGCTCATTGGCTTATCTTCCTAGAGGTAGGGCTAAAAGTCCAATAGGTAAAATAAATTACTGGCCAGAGATTGAAGCTGATTCCCCAACTCTCTTAGGATTTTCTGGTTATAAAGTTGGAATGAGTTATATATACACGATCAGTGATAAAGTGGGGTCTCCCATATATGGTCAAGAAGTTTTCACTCCCATCACTTATATCGAGACACCTCCAATGATTGTCTGTGGATTCCGTGCTTATTTACCGACAATCAATGGCTTGAAATCATTTTCTGAGGTTTGGGCTAAGAAATTTCCAAAAGAAATACAGAAAATTTCTCCCTTCCTTAAAAATGCAGATTCGAAAACTTCTTTAAAAATAATAACAACTTCTCTAGATCAGATTTCCGAATTCCGAGCTCTTCTCTCCACTGTGCCTCTCTTATCTAATGTTTCTCAGAAAAAACCTAACGTTTTTGAGGTCAAGATTGATGGAGGAACAATAAAGGACCAGCTGAACTATCTTAATGCCATGTTAGGTAAAAAAGTGGAACTCTCTGAAATATTCAAGGAAGGGCAGTTTGTTGATGTTGTAGCAGTAACAAAGGGTAAGGGAATTCAAGGACCTGTAAAACGTTGGGGTGTTAAGAAGCTTCATCATAAATCTGGTAAAAAGGTGAGGGGGGTTGGTACACTTGGAGCTTGGATGCCTCATTATGTGATGTATACGGTTCCTCGTGCTGGTCAAATGGGTTTCCATCAAAGAACTGAAAGAAATAAAAGGATTTTAAAAATTGGTAAGGATGGTCCAGCCGTAACTCCGAGCGGTGGCTTTCCCCATTACGGTTTAATCAAAAAAGATTATCTAATTCTGAAAGGTAGCGTTCCAGGTTCTACAAAACGTTTATTAAAATTTCGTTACGCTTCTCATCCACCATTGAGATCTCAGGAACTTGCCCCTAAAATAGTACCGCCTTTGGAAATATGAAGGGAGGAGAAATACAATATTGAATATTCAAATTTACGATCTTCAGGGCAATAGTACGAAAACTATGGAGCTACCTAAAATCTTCAAGACACCTCTTAGACTAGATGTGATAAAAAGAGCAGTTTTAGCTCAACAATCACATGGAATTCAGCCTCAAGGTCGAGATCCTATGGCTGGAAAGCGAACATCCGCTGTTTCCATGGGAACAGGGCATGGTACGGCAAGACTGCCAAGGGTTAAGGGCAGTCGCTTTCCAAGAGCTCAACAGGGAGCCTTTGCTCCGAGTGCTGTTGGGGGTCGCCTTACACATCCCCCGAGGTCTGAGAAAAAAATTTATAAATTTATTAATAAAAAAGAGCGGCGTCTAGCCATCCGTTCAGCTATCGCAGCTACGGCAAATAAAACTCAGATATCTTATCGCGGGCATAGAATTGAAGATGTCCCAATGTTCCCACTAGTTATTGTTGATGAGCTCCAAGACATAGAAAATGCTAGTGAAGCCCGAAATTTCTTTAAAAATCTAGGTCTCTGGCCTGATTTAGAAAGAGTGTATAGCTCGAGGAAGATTAGGGCTGGTAAAGGAAAGATGCGAGGGCGAAAAAGGCGACATAGTGTTGGTCCTCTACTTGTTATCCATCAGACTGGAGATGTTAGGAAAGCCGTTGGTAACTTTCTCGGTGTCGATGTAATTAAGGTCAATTATTTAAATTCCGAAGCCTTAGCTCCTGGAACTGTTCCTGGAAGGTTAACTGTCTGGACTAGCTCTGCTATTAATGATCTCAAAACTCTCTTTATGTGAGATGATAAATATGATAACTAACCAAAACATTATTCTATACTCCGTGATGACAGAAAAATCTGTAAACTTAATCGAAAGTGAAAATAAACTCACTTTCATTGTTGATCTTAAAGCAAATAAATATAAAGTAAAAAAAGCTATCGAAGAACTTTATGATGTAAAGGTTGATAAAGTTAACCTTTTAATAACCTTTAAAAGCTTAAAAAAAGCCTTCGTAAAACTAAAACCTGAAAATAAAGCTTCAGATCTCGCAATAAGACTTGGAATATTTTGATAATTATTTAAAGGATGTCAGTTTATGGGAAGAAGAATTAGAGTTCAGAGGAGAGGTCGTGGAGGTTCAACTTTTAGATCATTACCCCATAAACGTATTAGTCCATCAAAATATTTTAGGCTTCATAAAACGGGAGTAAAATATCCACTAACTGCTTCTATAAAAGAACTTCTTCATGAACCTGGTAGAGGATCACCTTTAGCAAAAATAAGACTAGAAACTGGAGCAGTCTTCTACATCGTAGCACCTGAAGGAATTTCCATCGATCAAGAAATTGAATTAGGTCCATCAGCTCAAGCTGCAATCGGTAACATCCTTCCGGTGAGCCAGATTTCCCCAGGAACACTCATTTGCAATCTTGAACATAATCCTGGGGATGGCGGCAAATTCGCAAAAGCTTCAGGTACTTATGCAACGATTGTTTCTCATACTTCCAAGGGAACTCTTGTAAAACTTCCATCGAAAAAATTGACTTATATAAGTGACTCATGCCTAGCAACTATTGGCGTGGTATCTGGTGCTGGGAGAACTTCAAAACCATTTCTCAAGGCTGGGACGAAATCACACTGGATGTCAGCTAAGGGTCGTATGTATCCTACGACTAAAGGTGTTGCTATGAACGCTTCTGATCATCCTCATGGCGGTGGTGCTCATAAATCTCATTCAATGAGGCCAACAACAGTATCTAGAAATTCTCCCCCTGGGCAGAAGGTAGGTTTGATAGCTGCGCGGCAGACGGGTCGTGCTCTTTCAGTGCGTGCTAGACAACGTAGAATTTCATAATCAACTCTCTTATAAGAACAAAGATCTTATGCTTTAAAGCAGTAAGTTTTTATCAATCCAATTGTAACTGAGACTTGTAAGACGTTCTACTGTGAGGAAAGAGAGTTGGCAGAAACTACAGGAACTACAGAAACTATTAAAGGGCTAGAAGATC
>DAOVAG010000176.1 GCA_030671165.1 Candidatus Bathyarchaeota archaeon
CTCCTGCTACTTCTCTCTTACTTACTCGCGCGCGCGTTTGACTGATGAGTGGAGCGCGTTATTAGGTTAACCGGGGGGGCTAGGATAAGCGAAAACCAGAGGTTATTCGAAATTCTCCTAAATATATTTATGTGGTTCCTCATTACTACATTGAGAAGTGTATTTGTTGAGATCAACATCCGAACTTTATGAACTTTGAAGGTTATATTATTGAGGTGTCCAAAGTGTGGGAAATTTAGTAAAGTTATGACATATGAAGAAAATGGGATGTTGAAATTAGTTTCTGTTTGCGCTAAATGTGGCGAAATCGAAATTGAGAGTAACTCTAATGAGGAAAAAAGGGAGGATAAAACTGACTTTTCGCGCGCGCGCACGCGTGCAATTGACTATGTTAGGATATCTTTGATTTTTTTTATCTTGATCTTTTCTGTGACCTCTGTTTTTTTTTATTTTAAGGTTGTTGAAAAGAATACTATTATCGATGCACTTACGCTCTATGTAGAAGCGATTCAGACTAGTTATCTTGGTTTAAATGAAAGTTATGTCAATCTAGCAAGTAATTATCTTTCTATCTTGAACACCACTACAACTCTGGAGGGATATTACTCTGATCTTCAGGAGATGTATTCCTCGATTAGAAGCGAATATTCAATCCTTGAAGGAAGTTTTTCTGTTCTCACTCGGAATCATGCAGAATTGCAAAGTGATTATTATTCACTTTTAGAGGAGAGAGACAGCCTTGAGAGAGAGTTGGATGAACGTTTGAATTTTTCTAGAGATGAAGTTCTGGAAGAAGCCGTTGTCGATATTTTGCCTGAGGGAAATATCACTCGGGTGTATGACATTCAATATGCAGGTTATCTTGTGATTAATTTTTCATCGTCTGCGGATATCATCTTTTGGGTGGGTAGTTCGGTAACTGAGGGAATTTATTATGCACGTTATCCGGATTATCCAAATACTGCAAGTAAAGGGTCTTTTACTATACCTGTGCTGGAAACCGTGTATCTTTACATTGGAAACCCTAATGATGAGTTGGGTACAACTGTTTCCTTTTCTGTTCACTATAGATTTTAATTTATTTCTTGTGTGTGCTACTTATCCGCTGTATCTGATGATTGTTTGATGATATACAGATGTTCTCTCGCGAATTGAATTTTGGCACACACGACTATATGCCGTATAATTCAACGGCTTTCAATATTTCTTCTCTGCGATTATAATGTGTACGATATATGTGTTCGGTCAAGCTTTTTTTACCTTGGCACTTGTGCCCGCATTCGGGGCAGAATTTTATATTATTTACAGATATTTCTTCTTTAAGCGTAGAAAGGGTCGAAGTGCCCGTGTTAACCAATATATTTTCTTTTTTCGCGCGCACATTTTTCATCTTTGTAATATGTCGTGTTCGAGATTTTATCTTGAATAAACTAGCTAGATCATTTGTGGAGGATGATTCTTCTATAGGTTTGTTTATTTCTTTTATACTCGATGCCGTTGATTTTATTTTCTCAAAATTCTCTATGATATTGTTTAGGAGATCTAGCCATTCCTTTTCAGTCAAATGCGAAAGAGATGACAAATCTCTCTTAAGGAATGGTTTGACGATAAATGGCATTTTTTGGTAGAAATCGACGTTCTCGTTAAATACTCCAATGACTGTCGAAAGTTGCTCTATAGGTTCGTCACTTAACTTTATGATGGACTCAAGAGCTGTGTGTTCCTCGTTCTGCATCCAATATCACTTTTTTGGGGTGTTCATATATACAGTCAACGTGTTATCCATTGCTCTTATTATTCTTGCAGCTGTCTCCTGGCTTACTTTTCCTGATTTTTGTAGTTCACCAATTGTTACTTTCGCATTTTCAGCCGTTGATTTCAAATCGCTCATTTCTTCGTCTGTTATTATCTGAGTGAGATCTTCCAGCGCTGAAATTTCTGATTTGCTTTTCGCTATTTCCCGTTCATATTTATTGATATCCCATCTAAATACTGGAGCCTTTAATTCGTACTCTTCGTCTGAAATGTTTCCGATTATCTTTTTTTGTTCTATCTCAGAGAGTTGCAACATAGCCTTATTCAGCGATTTTTGTAACGGTTCTAAGTCTCTGGCACTTTCTAGCATTTGATCTCTTCGTTTCAAACATTGATTTAATCGGTATTCATAAGAGTCAAATAAACTGTTGAAATTTTCCTCCTCTACATTTCCTTTTAAATAGAGATCTACAAGCCATAGAATCAAGTCAATGGTCATTTTTAGATTAGATATATTATCTTTTACAATAGGATCGAGTTCTATTTCAACATGTGAAGTATTAGTTTTAATAGCAGAGTGCCTTCGAGCGCGCTTGCTTTTTGGTGGCTTTATTTTCTTTTGAGAATTTTTTAAAGGTGTCTTATCATTTTTCTCATCGCGTTTATCTTCTTTTGTTACTTCTTCCGTTTTTTTTAGGTTCTCTTCTAGCTTATTCGATGTCTCCTCCACCACGACGACATTTTCTGGAGTACTATCTTCGGAGTTTGGGAATTTTTCATTACCGCAATTGAGGCAATATTTAGTTTTAGGTCCTTTTATGTCACAATTTGGACAACTTATTAATTCAATTTGTGCTTCTATTGCCATAAACTACACGTCACTACACCAACTGCTTAATATTAAATTATATAAAAAAAACCGATATAAAATACTGGTTTTTGATACGTATTACGATTCGCGCGCGCAAAAAGTTTTCTAAGGGAGCCTATCAAAATGGCTAGGAAATAGTGGATCACGTATTCCGTTTGTGTACGCGCGCAAATTCAAAAATTGGTTAGAAAACCCTATTTTGTAATGATTTGATAGATAAAACCCCCTAAAACGTTAGAAATCCTTACAGTTTCGCAACCTACGTATCTCTGTTTTTATATTTGGATTGTTTATTTAACTGAGAGAATAAACAGGTTGGATAAAAGATATGAAAATTGATATAACTAAAATCGATCAGGGTCGCTTTGTGATTCGGGAGGAGTATGATGAAGAGTATGT
>DAOVAG010000091.1 GCA_030671165.1 Candidatus Bathyarchaeota archaeon
GTGGATTGTGAAAAATAAAATTAAAGAGTTTGGAGTGAGTTTAGCTACCCCCTATCCTAGGACTGAGCTTTGGGATTATGTAAATAATTATGGTCGATGGCTCGTTTCTCCCAAAGATGTGCAAAAAGACTTCAGTTATCACACTGTGACTAAGGTATATCCAATGTGGGATACACCAGATTTTCCTGCTGAGCAACGAATGAAGGCTCTAGTAGAACTTATCCGCTTTTCAGCTATACGCACAGGATATATCAGTCGAGATAAACTTATCATTGCCATCAAACAACCACGTCTCATGTTAGAGTGGTTAAAGAAATGGTTGAAACTATATTTTTAATTCAACAGAAAAAAATCAAGTTCACTATTTTAGCAGTGATTTCATACAAATAATATCGTAAAACAGATATGGAACGTCTTCATATTTATGCGAAATATGATAAGTTATGGGTACCCGTATCTTTGTTATTTAAACATCCAGAGTGTATTTGTAAGTTGGTGCATGGTTAATCATAAATAATGTTAAAATATCTAATGTTAAAAAAAGTCTAACTGAGAGAGAAGTGTCTTGGAGTTCATGATGGTAAGTATCCTAATTCCGACTAAGAACGCTGTGAAAACTATCTCTCAGTGTCTTGATTCTGTCTTATCCTTAGATTACCCCAAAGAAGGATTAGAAGTATATGTTATAGACGCGTTTTCAGATGATGGAACTCAAGAAATCCTGCAGGAATATCAGAAAAAAAATGTTGAGCTTCTTCATGTCATTGAAGCCGATTTAAATGTACCTCAAGCGTACAACATGCTCCTAAAAGAGACCAAAGGCGAATTCATCGGATTTTTAGATGGAGATGCAGTAGTAGATAGGAACTGGTTAAAAGTTTTAGTTCCCTTTTTAAATTCACCTCAAGTGGGGGGCGGAGGAGGCATCGTTTTAACACTCAATGATGAAAATCGTTTTGCTCAATGTGTGGGATATGAGCTTCAGGATCGATTCGAGCGAATGCCTAAGTACTGCACTCGCTTTCCAACTGATAACTTCTTGATGAGAAAGAATATCCTCCAACTCAACTTTGATGAAGGCCTTGATACTGGTTACGATGCAGATATGTGCTATTCGATAGTTAACAGTGGATTAAAAATTGTTTACGTTCCCGATGCAATAGTCTATCACTATCATAGGGATAGTGTTAAGAAGTTTTTCAAACAACAGTTCACTTACGGTTTTAACGCTATACGACTTTACATAAAACATTTCTTCTTTATCACAAAAGATACCAAAACTCGTAAGGAAATGTTCTTTCAACCCCCGATCATTCTTCTTACCTTTTTCTTCTTCCTCCTCGGTATCTTATGGCAACCCTTTATCTACATCGGCTTAACCATAACAGCTTCTTTACTAATCTTCTATGTAGTCTCTGCTGTTCGTTTAGCAAATAAATTCAAAGATCCTTCATCAATTCCTTACTTATTCGTCATCTTTATTACGCGTGTAGCCGCCTGGACCATAGGCGGTGTTTATGGAGTTATTAAGACGGTGCCTGCTCTATTGCTTAAAACAATAAGAGGTGATTAGAATACAGATTCTACTTGTTCAACCTAACTATCAACAAGCCAGAGAATCACGAGGCGGAACCTGGGGGATTCATCCACCATTAGGATTATGTTATATTGCTTCTGTACTCAAAACTCACGATGTGTCTGTGAAGATTTTAGATGCCAATGCTCTAAATCTGAATGAAACAGATGTCATAAACTACATACGGGAAACTAAACCATCTCTTGTTGGTTTTACGATGCTAACACCTTCCCATAATTTCTGTTTAAATGTTGTCAAGGAAGTTCAAGAAGAATGTATTATTGTTGCAGGCGGTCCTCATGCTTCAGCATTACCTAAGCAATTAGCTCAAGAAGGATTTATCGTTGTTCGGGGTGAGGGTGAAGCTACGATGCTTGATTTAGTGGCTCAGAAACCCTTGAAAGATATTGATGGAATAACTTACATTGGGAAGGATAAGCTTATCCATCATAATCCTAATAGACAACCAATAACTGATTTGGACTCAATCCCATTTCCTGCTCGTTATCTCCTTCCTAATAATGGCGTGGATAAACCTTACCGTTCTGCGGCTAGTCGGTATGATACATGGGCTACTGTTCTAACGAGTAGAGGATGTCCATATTCCTGTTATTTTTGTAATAAGAACATTTTCAGTCACAAATTTAGACCACGATCTCCGGAAAACATTGTTGGTGAGATTGAATTACTAGTTAAGGAATATGGCGTAAAAGAGATCGATATTGCAGATGATGTCTTCAACTTTGATTTGAAGCGTGCAGAAACAATTTTAGATATGATTATCGATAAAAAACTTGACATATACCTCCGTGCAACTAATGGTTTACGGGCTGATAAGATTACACCTTCTTTTCTTGAGAAATTTAAGAGAGCTGGAGGTGACTACATCGCTTACGGAGTTGAGTCTGGATCTCAAGAAGTTCTAGATCTTATTCCAAAGGGTATAACACTTGATCAGATTAAATGTACAGTTGAGATGACAAAAAAGGCTAAAATAAGAGTCTCTGGCTTTTTCATGTTTGGTCTTTTAGGGGATACACCTGAGACCATGCAGAAGACTATAGATTTCGCAAAAGATCTTGACTTAGATATTGCTGTTTTCAACATATTAGCACCTTATCCCGGAACTAGGTTGTGGCAGATGATTCAAGAGCGAGGAGGGAAAATCCTTGTAGATAATTATGCAGAGTTTCACCATACTGCTAACCGCGCCCTTTTCACACTACCAGGAGCGCCTGAACCTGAAGAAGTAGTTGCTGCATATAGACGGGCTCACAAAGAGTTTTATTTTAGACCAAAATACATCTTTAAACAGTTGTTTAAAACTCGATCCATAGCACAACTGAAAGAGATGATCGGGGGACTTAAATCCCTACTTCGAATCTCATAAGAGGAAGATGCCTGTGAAAGTTCTCGTTTTAAATCCTCCATATTATCGTCAGAGTTATAACCGAGTTGCACGATGGGATGGCGTCTCCATTTCTAAGACGATATGGTATCCAATTTACCTCGCTTATTGCACAGGGCTACTCGAAAAGTATGACCATGATGTTAGACTGATAGATGGAGTGGCAGATAAGCTATCTTTAGAAGAAGTTTTGGTTAAAGTAAAGCATTTCTCTCCTGATTTAGCAGTTATTAATTATTCTACTTTAAGTACAGATATTGACATCGCAACAGCAGAAGGTATAAAGGACAGCAGTGATTCTTACGTCGTTTTGGTAGGTCCATGTTGTTCCATTAATCCTGAAAGAACACTCTTAATCTCAAAGAAAGTTGATGGTCTTATCCGAAGAGAATTTGATTATGCTGTGCTTGAGCTTGCCACTGGTTTACCGGAGAACAAAATCAAAAATTTATCTTGGAAACGTAGTGGTAAAATTATTCACAATGTTGAACGCCCCCCCGTGTCCGTAGACCAGCTCAATGAGTTCCCTTTTGTGACAGACGTATATAATCGACACTTGAAGATTAGAAATTATCACCAAGCTCCACAGCTTCATCCCTTTGTGGATCTATTTACAGGTCGAAGTTGCTATTGGGGAAAATGCACTTTTTGTCTATGGCCTTACACAATTAATAAAGGGGCACCATATCGTACGAGAAAGATGGAGAATGTCATTGAGGAGTTACGTTTCATTGATGAATCTTTACCCTTTGTACGAGAGGTTTATATTCAAGATGACACGCTCCCCGCATGGCGCGCTCGAGAACTCTCCTCCGCGATCATAAAAGATGGACTAGACATAACCTGGAGCTGCTATACCCGGTCAGACGCAACGATGACTTATGAGACCCTTCAACTCATGAAGAATGCAGGCTGTAGGGCTCTACACGTCGGATATGAGAGTACTGATCCACAGATATTGAAAAATATGAGGAAGGGAACAACCGTAAAAACCATGGATGCTTTTACTGATGCAGCTAATAAAGCTGGATTGATGATACATGCTGACTTTATCTTAGGTCTTCCTGGAGAAACAGTGGAAACCATAAAGAAGACCATTGCATGGGCTAAGAAACTTGAAGTGGACTCTTACCAATTCATCGTACCGAAACCATACCCAAATACCCCCCTATACGATTGGCTTGTTAAAGAGAAGTGCCTTGATGAAAATGGACAGGTTAATTATCCGGGACTGTCTTATGAAGAACTCTGTGAATGGACGAGAACGGCAATGAAGGAATGTTTTTTCAGATGGGGATACATAAAGCGGATTCTTTCTAATCCAAAGGAAATAGGTCGCGTCATCTCAGTAGGATTACGTACCCTTCCCCATATCCTCAGTGACTGAGTTAAATAGCTTTTCTGATAAAGATGTTTAGAGGAGTTAGAATTATAAAGAATACTGCTGTTAGGTAAAGTCAATGTATATGGATAATTGAAGGAAATGTCTGAATCGATTAAATCCTGGACTATGAATTTGTTGGAGCACCGTGTATTCTGGATAATGTGCATCCTCACTTTAGGTCTTGTACTGCATGTTTCTATTTCGCCTTTCTCTGCTCACCTATATGATATGCGTGTTTTGTTTGAGACAGGTAAATTCA
>DAOVAG010000082.1 GCA_030671165.1 Candidatus Bathyarchaeota archaeon
GATGTATTAATGATAAAATAACGGAGAATAATTATACAATGGCACAGTGAGCACATCACTCAGAGAATCAGGATAGGGAATGCTTCTTGATTCATCATCTACACCTCGCTGACCTACGACATCAAGAAAGATCAATAATTATCACCCCATCATTCATTGCTCAAGAGAGATTAGAAGAAAGTTCAAACTATAATATGTAAACCATAAGAATTCTTAGACTAACACATTTATCAAATATCAACAATGCAAAACACTGAATTTCTACAACGTTAATGTGAATCAAATCAATACATTTAAAACAACCCTGCATTGATCTACAATTAGTTTTATTTATCGAGGAGATTAAACAAACATTGTATGAAATTAGATGGCATGGGAGGGGAGGGCAGGGTGCATGGACAGCAAGTTTATTAATGGCTCAATCAGCCCTTCTTGAAGGAAAACATGTTCAATCATTCCCCGAATTTGGACCAGAACGAATGGGAGCACCGATAAGAGCTTTTACAAGGATAAGCGACGAGCAGATAGACCTCCATTGTGGTGTATATGAACCAGAGATAGTCGTAGTTTTAGACCCAACGATATTAAGAACGGTTAATGTACTCGATGGATTACCTGAAAATGGAACCTTGATTGTGAATGAGCGGAAAAGTCCAGAGGTTATTCGGAAGGAATATAAAATTTTTGGAAGGAATATTTGGGTGATTCCAGCTACAGATATATCAATTGAAGTTTTGGGAAGAGACATCCCGAATACAGCGATGCTGGGTGCTACTATTAAAGCTACAGGAATTGTTAAACTTGAAAGTCTCATGGAAGCGACAAATAGAAGATTTCGGGGGAAGATCGGAGAGTTGAATATTAAAGTGATAAAAAGAGCGTATAATGAGGCAATATTAAATGAGTGAAAAACAGGTAAAACCGGGATGGAAAAGTATACCTATAGGAGGAGTCTGTTGGAAATCATCTGAAGAGTATTCAACGGGTGATTGGAGATCAAACAGACCTATTCTTGACTCGGATAAGTGTACTAACTGCCTGATTTGTTACATATATTGTCCTGACAGTTGTATTAGTTGGGATGGAGAAAAAATAACCATTAATTATGATTATTGTAAAGGATGCGGAATCTGCGCAACGGAATGCCCCGTTACCGCAATAGAGATGGTTAAGGAGTGATTGAAATGAGTGTTAAACAGAAAATAATTGGGATAAATGGAGATGAAGCTGCTGCGTATGCTCTTAAGCAATGTAAGGTGGACTTGCTATCCGCTTATCCGATAACACCACAGACAATAATAGTGGAAAAATTTTCCGAATATGTAGCGAATGGTGAAGTGGAAACAGAATTCGTAACTGTGGAAAGCGAGCACAGTGCAATGTCAGTGTGTATAGGAGGAGCTGCGGCTGGTGGAAGAGTCTGCACAGCAACAGCTTCAGCTGGATTAGCGCTCATGCATGAAATGGTCTTCGTAGCAGCGAGTCACAGATTACCAATAGTGATGACCGTTGCCAATCGGGCATTGAGTGGTCCTATCAACATCCACCCAGATCATAGTGACAGTATGGCAGAGAGAGATTCTTCGTGGATTCAACTCTACGCAGAGAATCCACAAGAAGTATACGATACTGTAATTCAAGCTTTCAAGATAGCAGAGGATCCAACAGTTCAATTACCTTGTATGGTAATGTTTGACGGATTCATTGTTAGCCACACATTGCAAAATGTCTCTGTCTTACCTGATAACATAGTCGATAAGTTCGTCGGTCGAAGGAGAATCCCGAAGATTAATGTGATGGGTAGAGAAATCGAATATAAACTTGATGTGAAAAACCCGTTAACGATGGGTCCATTGGCCTTATTTGACTACTATTTCGAACATAAAAGACAACAAGAAGAGGCTATCAGGAATGCAAAGCAAGTTATCTGTGAAATCAATGATGAATTTGCAAAAATTTCTGGAAGAAAATACGGAGATGGACTACTGCAACCATATGGACATGAAGACGCAGAACTAGCCATCATCTGCTTAGGATCGACAGCTGGTACAGCAAGGACTGTAGTAGACGAATACAGAACTAAAGGGATTAAAGTCAAAGTTATACGATTGAAAGCGTTTAGACCTTTTCCCGCTAGTGAATTAAAAAATGCTCTAAAAAACTTGAAATTAGTAGCTGTCCTTGATAGAAGTGGAGGTTATGGTGCAATCGGTGGACCAGTATTTAACGAAATAAGATCAATACTCTATGATTGCAAGGAAAGACCGCGTATTGTTAACTACATTTACGGTTTAGGAGGAAGAGATGTTACTCCTAAACTCATAAAGAAAGTATACGAGGATCTAGAAGACATCTTGAAAACTGGAAAAGTAGAGGAAAACGTCAAATTTTTAGGAGTTAGATAATATGTCGATGAAATTAAAAGATTTGGCAAAGAAGGAAGAGCTTCTCGCCCCTGGACATAGACTCTGCGCAGGATGTGCAGCCTCAATTATCGTCAGACAGGTCTTAAAAGTCTTAGATGATAAACCGATTATCACTATCTCAACTGGATGTCTTGAAGTAGCTACAACCATCTATCCCTACACATCCTGGAAGGTTCCTTGGTTACACACAGCATTTGAGAATGTAGCCGCGAATGCAAGTGGAATAGAATCCATGATGAAAGTATATGAAAGGAAGGGGATACTTAAGAAAAGACCACATGTCATCGCCTTTTCAGGAGATGGAGGGACCTATGACATAGGATTACAAGCACTAAGCGGAGCTTTTGAGAGAGGACATGATTACCTCCATGTACTCTACGACAATGAAGCGTATATGAATACAGGAATACAGAGAAGTGGAGGAACCCCACATGCAGCATCAACGACGACGTCACCAGCAGGAAGTGTAATTCCAGGTAAAATCCAATGGAAGAAACCAATTGCACGAATTATGGTTGAACATAACGCTCCTTATGTTGCAACGGCATCACCTTCTCACTGGCGAGACCTCATGCTAAAGGTTGAGAAGGGCCTAAAAGTTGAAGGCCCCGCGTTCCTACACATCTTATCACCGTGCCCAAGAGGATGGAGATATCCGACAGATAGGACTATTGAATTAGCAAAACTCGCTATTGAAACATGTATCTTCCCACTATGGGAATGTGAAAAAGGAGAGTATCGGGTGAGTGCACCAAGTATGAGATATGTTAAGAGACCAGAGCGGAAAAAACCTATTGAAGAGTACTTAAAACTACAGGGAAGATTCAGACACCTATTCAACCCAAAGAGAATGGATATAATACAGGACATACAGGAACATACGGATAGAGAATGGAAAATCATCCTCAAACGAGCGGAATTAGCATCCTAACTGTCAAGAAATCGAAGTACAAATTCTAGGAACTACACTATCTCTTATATACCCATATTACCCTTTTTAGTCATGTTTTATATTTCTTATCTTTGGATATATCTTACTATTTTACTAATTCACCCTTAAAATGGAGAGTGGAGATTATCATTAAAACATGCGACGTAGGAAGTATGCCTTTCCCAGGAAACTTTAAGAAGTTCATAAAGGGAGCTAAACTTATAGATCCTCTAATGGAATTGCTGCACGTAGATAAGGAATCTAAGGAACGTAAGTACTTCGAGGAGAAAGTCGTTCAGAATTATATTGACAAAATTAGGATCGGTATAGACGTTCCCAGTTATCCTCAATTTAGAGATATGAATGAGATGTTTCTAAACACAATCAGAGGTATCAAAAAATCCAAGAGAGGTTATGAGGTGATCGATAAGGTCACTGTAAAGAAGGGATATGCCTCAATCCCAGAAGTACGCGTGTTAAGACAAAAAAATAAAGAGATAAGTCAGAAAATCGATAAACTCCTTAAAGTCAGATTGTGTATTACGGGACCATACACCCTCGCCTCAACATGTGCCAATAAGAATGAAGATTTGATCAAAAAGTTTGGGGAAGCAGTCGAGCAGATTATTGAGGAAAACTGTTTCAGAGGAAAATATGGAGGAGTCTCAATCGTATCAATTGATGAACCAGTCTTCGGGATGGTGGATGATCCACAATTAGATATCGGCTCAATAGGCAGAGAAATACTGATAAAGACTTGGGAAAACATATGTCATAGAATCAAGTTAAAGAGTATACAATCATGTCTCCATCTTCATAGCACAAAAAATGAGGACTTCTGGAAAATTAAATCTCTAGACATAGTGGAATCCCATGTTAATGACACGTTATACACATCTAGTGAAACAAAAAATAAGTTGGAAAAGGAAGATAAATATCTAAAAGCCAGCATCAGCATAACAGTCTTTGATGATTTAATCAGAAAAATAATTGAGAAAAATATGAGATCCATCAATGAAATCACATTGAATCAAAAAATAGCGGATGTATGGACTGGAATAAGGAAAGAAAAAATAACTGCAACACATTACATCGAAACTCTAGAAATTATGAAGAAGAGGTTACTACAAATCATTAACAGATACGGTATAGAGCGAGTGCCATATGCTGGTCCAGAGTGTGGATTAAGAAGTTTCCCCACTTATAACTCCGCGATAGAATGTCTCAGACGAGTTGTTAAGGCAACTAAAGAAACGAATTTCACGTAATGATTGGAACAAAATGTTTTAGGCAAACCATCATGATGTTTTTGAAAGGAATATTCAGGTAAACTTAACCAGATAATTCGATATATTCAAGTTTGGAATTATCTTCAAAATAAATAATGTAAATATGGGTATCTAAAAGGGTAGTATTAGCTATAGATAAGAAAAAATACAATTCTCCTTTAAGCAACCACTAATGTAAAGAAATAACGTAAAGTTTCGTATTTATTCGAAAGTGTCTACGGTTAAACGTAATCCACCTTGATAAAGATCGGTGGTAACTCGACCAGTTAA
>DAOVAG010000054.1 GCA_030671165.1 Candidatus Bathyarchaeota archaeon
CATGTGTGTTGTGTTTTGGCCACTGGATATAGTGGTGTCTCCAAAGTCCCATCACCACGAGATTATCGTCCCATCCAGGTCCGTGGATGTGTCTGAAAAGTTGATGATTGTAAATATTGAGAGATTTGTTGTAGGTGAATAAGTGAAAGAAGCCGCTGGAAGAACATGGACGGTAAAAGATGATGTTGAGCTGGATGCACCTTCGTGAGTTACATCTCCTTCCCAGCTTGCATAGACGCTCCATGTACCTACCATGTCGGGGGTGTATGTGTCTGTGTAGTCTCCCTGGTTTGTTGTAACTGTTCTTGTGAATGTTGAACTGTCAGGTTTTGTAAAGGTCAAGGTTACTGTTTTATCTGTGAGAGGTGGGTTGAGGGAACCTATGACTGTTATTTCATTTCCTAGGATGAGGTTTATTGGGGATGGAGAACTTGTGATGGAGCTTGAGATCTTCGTCACAGTCAATGTAGAGACATTGTCATCTTCACCATTATTATCAAGAAAATCTTTTGCGTAAATATCAATCCAATATGTTCCAGCACTTTCACCTGAACTATCCCATAGCCCTGTATAAGTTCCATCTCTGGAAAGATCTGTAAGGCTTATAGTAGCTATGTTTGTCTCATCAGGCCTTTGAATATAGGCAAAAACACTATCTACACCAGATCTATCAAAAACATCGACACTGATCGCAAAAATGGTTCCAATAGGACCAATGTTTGGCTCTACGTTACAATTACTGATTGTTGGAGGACCAGTATCAGGTGGACTTAGCACATCCTGTATTTCAATAACATCTTTAACCGCACTTGTCCAACCTTGATCGGAAGCAGAAGCATGTGACTGAGCCTTCATAATCCAAACATCTACTGGAACTCCACCTGTCAAAACAGACCAAGGAAACCGACCTTCTAAGGCAGTTCGCATCGTATAGAGATCTCCAGCTTCGATAGGAATCTCTGTTACACTCAAATCATCTGGATTACTCATCCACTCTGTTACAAATTTTGGGTGATTAGGTGTTCTGATGGATACACTCATTTCGCCATATCTATCCACATCAAATTGTAATGAATGCGTTGCAACATCAGTTACTGTTGAACTACCCAAAGCTATTACTAGAACATAATATGTTTGTTCAATATTTTCAGGAACCTGTTCAATATCCCAACGCACATACAAATAATCTTCGTCAAAATCAACACCAATGTATAAAAGTTCTCGTTCTTGTTGACCACTAGCTCCAGAAGCGTCATCACACCAAAGAATACCTGTAGAAGTATTAGTGTCTTGTACCCAGATTGATGGAGAACTCCAACTGTCGGGCTCAACATATGCATAAGTCACTGTTAGTATTGAAACAATTAAAAGAAGTGATAATGTTGAAGCTCCAAACCATCTTTTACTTTCTTCGTTCATACATTGCATGTCTCTTTACTCTTTAATACGTTACATCATTTTGAATAAGGTGAATAAATTCTATATTTAGTGTAACTATCTAGGATATATATAATTAATTAGAAAAATAAATTAGAAAGATAAATATTTATAACTATGTTATATACTTGCTGATTCAAATTCTCGATAAAATAGCTTCTTAAAATCTCTATCTTTTAAGCTTCAATAATCAACCATCTTTACTAGTTGTATATTTTAATAGATTGAATCAATTGATGTAAAACTAAATTGTTTAGAAATCAAAAATGTTTGAATCGACAAATCAACTATCAATCATTAAGAACTTCGTATTTTATAGAGTAAGTTTGTGAACTAAAGAGTTAAATTTAGTTTATTCTTATTTCCTCCATAGCAAAATTACATAAGTGATGAATATACTTGACTTCAAAATATCAAATAAAGGATATTGACTTAGCCCCTCAAGGAGAGAATTCAATCTATCTTGCTGAGTCGAGAATGCCAACACTGGTTAGAATTAAACAACGATTTGCACAGGAGAAACCTCTTCAAGGCCTCACCATTGGGGCATGTCTGCATGTCACAAGAGAAACAGGGGTTCTTGTTCAAACATTGAAAGTCGGAGGTGCAAAGGTGGTGCTGTGTGGATCTAATCCATTGAGTACGCAAGATGATGTGGCAGCTGCGCTTGTCAAAGAAGGGTTTAATGTATATGCATGGAGCGGAAATGATTCAGAGTATTATACTTGTATAATGTCTGTGCTGGATCATGATCCAGATATTCTCATAGATGATGGAGCTGACCTCATTGTAATTGCCCATAAAGAGAAAAAAAGTATACTTGAGAAAATCATTGGAGGCCAGGAAGAGACAACAACAGGTGTAAATAGATTACGCGTGATGCAAGAACAAAATGCACTTAAGATTCCAGTGATCGCGGTGAATGATGCAAGTATGAAAACCATGTTTGATAATAGATACGGTACCGGCCAAGGAGTCGTTTCAGCTATCAAAGCACTAAACATCCTCTTTGCTGGAAAAACGGTTGTTGTCGCGGGTTATGGTCCATGTTCGTGGGGAATGGCCACTCGAGCACGAGGATTAGGGGCAAATGTCATCGTTACAGAGGTGAATCCGGTCCGAGCTTTGGAAGCTGTGATGGATGGGTATCGAGTTCTTCCCATGGAAAAAGCTGTTATAGAGGCAGATATGGTATTTACGTCTACAGGATGTAAAGATGTTGTAGTGGGGAAACACTTCGAGAAGATGAAGGATGGTACCATCCTTGCAAACCTTGGTCACTTTAATATTGAGATCTCCGTAAAAGATCTAGAAGAGATGTCGAGTAAAACAAAACGGATAGGTGAATACGTAGACGAATACACCTTTTCCAATGGTAAAAGATTGTATCTTCTAGGAGAAGGTAGATTAGCAAACCTTGTAGTTCTTGGAGGTCATCCATCTGAAATTATGGACTTAAGTTTTTCAGTGCAAGCACTAACCGCGGAATATTTGATTAAAACTCGAGATAAATTGGAGCCTAAGGTCCATACTGTACCAGATAAGATAAACGAAGAAATTGCAAAAGTGAAATTAGAAACGATGAATATTACCATAGATTCTTTAACCGAAGAACAGGAAGCCTATGTTAAAAGTTTCGAAATTGGAACCTAGCTCCCACAATATCCAAATGTATTACTTTTAAGTATAAATGGAAAACTTAAAATATTAAGAATAAAAATTCCTCTATTAATAATAGTCCGCGAGGTGTTATTTCTCATCGAAAATATTATTGTAACCGCCGCGCTTCCTTACGCTAACGATAAACTCCACCTTGGACACCTACGTTCTACGTATATTCCAGCCGACGTTTATGTTCGATACTTACGGCTAAATGACCGGAACGTAATATATATCTGTGCGACAGATGAACACGGAACCCCAATCACAATACGTGCAGAGAATGAATCAATCTCCCCAAAAGAGATAGTGGATCGATATCACAAAGCTATTTATAACGATTTGAAGCAAATGGGTTGTTCTCTAGACAAGTTCGGTAGAACAACTTCACAAACACATTATACTTTAACTCAGGAATTCTTTAAGCGACTTCTACACAAAGGGTATGTCTATAAAGCTAATTATAAACAACAGTACTGTTCAAAATGTGATCGCTTCTTACCAGATCGATACATCCAAGGAACGTGCCCTCGTTGTGGAGGGGAGAAAGCAAGGGGTGACGCTTGTGAAGTATGTGGTACTTACTTAAAACCTAGTGAATTGAAAGATCCCTATTGCGTTTCCTGTGGAACAAAACCTGAAATCCGCGAAACATTCCATTGGTTCTTCAAGCTAAGTGCTTTTCGAACATTTCTTAAGGACTGGATAACTGAGAATGATGAATTGTCTCCAAACGTTAAAAATTATGCATCTCAATGGCTCAAAGGGGATTTGAATGACTGGTGCATTACAAGGAATCTCAGTTGGGGTGTTCCAGTTCCCTTAGAAGGTGCGGATGAGAAAGTTATCTACGTCTGGTTCGATGCTCCAATAGGATACTTATCATCAACAGTAGATTGGGCTGAGTCCTCTGGGGATAAAGACAATTGGAAATCTTTCTGGCAAGAAGACGGGGGTAGAATTGTACATTTCATTGGAAAGGACATTATTTATCATCACTCAATATTTTGGCCTGCTTTATTAAAGGCTCATGGGGGCTATAATCTTCCATATAAAATCATTGCTGGTGAGTATCTAACACTTGAACGAAAAAAAATGTCCAAGAGTAGAGGATGGGTTGTAAATGTTGATGACTATTTAAAAAAATATGATCCTGATCCCCTCAGATATTATCTAATTGTTGTTTCTCCATTGAATAAAGATGCAGATTTTTCGTGGGATGAGTACATTCGTAGAAATAACGACGAATTAGCAGATATATTAGGTAATTTCATTCACAGGTCCCTAATGTTCACATCCAGATTCTTTAATGAAAAAATTCCTAAACCGGGAAAGATCAAGGAGAATGATAAAGAAATTCTTCAAACAATTAAAAAGACTAAGATTGAAGTAGGGAATTTAATAGAATCTTGTAACTTTCATCGTGCTTTAAGAAAAATCATCGAATTAGCAGCGGTGGGAAACAAATACTTAAACAATAAGGAACCGTGGAAAACAATAAAAACAGACCCCGAAAATGCTGCAACAACCCTTTATTTTGCTGATCAAATCGTAAAATCGATCTCCATACTTCTAGAACCTTTCTTACCTTTTTCCGCAGAGAAGATATGGACTTTTCTAAATTTACCTGATAGCGTTCATAATCAAAAGTGGAAAGATGTAGAAAAACCAGTCCCCTCAGACCATACCATTAATGTTCCGACTCCAATCTTCAAAAAAATTATCAAGCCAAAGTTATAAGTAGAACGGTAAACCTAAACTAATTCTTTGAAATTTCGTATTTTCCAATCTCCTCATTCTTATTGAAGTCAATCTTGAATCTTTCTATGCTCTTTATGCAGTCTTACAAGTCGAGAATGAGTGATAAACACGTTTTTTTAGCCCTATAAATCCTCATTATTAAATAGATAGAACATGAACAACATGTCTCTTTCTGAAAAATGTGAAATATTTACATGAATAAGCATGCTTTCCTAATAAAAAAAACACCTATCATTTTTTAATGTGTCTTAAGTCTAAAAAATGAATTGCCATCTCTCTATATTTCAATGTTGTAGGTTGAATAATCTCTGAATTTGACTCTATTCTGCTCTTAATTTTGATCTGATAATCAAATTATATACATGTTTTATGATTTGTGAAGTTTGTTTTTCGCTTCTTTCATGTCTTGAGGTGTATTAATATTCACAAAAGTGTTGAGTGTGAAATTAAATCTTTCTAGGATTGTGGTAGATACGTAAAGCAGTTTTGTCAAGTTTATCATAATATTGTTAACTCTATATTTTTTTTCTTCAAATGCTTTTAACGCAGATTTGTATGCAGCTTCGGTCTCATATACGGCTTGTAGTGGTTCGATGTAGTTATTTGGCCAAATTGGGATTACAGCTTCTAAACCAACTACTAATTGTAAAAGAAGTGATATTACTTTAATTGAGATAAATGGAGTATCATTAGGCAAAAGTATAGAATATTTTCCGAGAGCATATTTAAACCCTGTTAATGCACCAACTATTGGGGACCTCACAGAATATTCATCTATGACAAGTCTTATCGGATCATGTAAAATTTTTTCAATCTCTCTCTTTTGTTCCTCAGAAGCAACTACAACTATTACTTCATCAACTACAGGTCTTATCCTATCTACAACGTGGCTGAGTAGAGGTTTACCGAGTAATTTTGCTTTACTCTTATTCATTAAAAAACGTGATGATTTGCCCCCTGACAAGATTATTGCTGAGCAATTTATACTCTTAGCGTTTTTCATGGAAAAAGGTTGTTCTCCTTTGGCATAATCAAATCAGTCGCTTTTGCGGTCTCACTTATTGGATATCTATACCCTCTAATAATGGCAACGGATATTTTTTCTGCAGCATTTCCGATAACAAGCTCTGCTGCAGAAGCTAATTCATCTATTATAGCAGTTTTTTTTACTTTTAAAACATAATTAAAAAGATCCTTCTTACCACGCAAATCAAGAGTAGCTTCCATTCCAGAAGAGCCAATTGCTAAATCGATATGACCAATGCGCCAAGGTCTACCTGAAGTATCTGAAATAATTACTGCAACTTCTTTTCCTGATAGCTCTTTTATCCTTTTTCTAATCCTTAAAGCTGATTCATCAGAATCAATAGGTAATAATGAGACTGAGTCTCCTCCAGAGATATTT